>DATIVQ010000292.1:0-15147 GCA_035465735.1 Rudaea sp. | reverse complement strand
TTCCACGTCGAGGAATTGCTTGCGCGCATCAACGCGCTGGTGCGTCGCGCCAGCGGCTGGACCAGGCCCGTACTCGAATGCGGGCCGATCGTGCTCGATACCACCGCGCAGACGGTCAAGGTCGACGGTCAGGTCGCGGACCTGACCAGCTACGAATACAAGGTACTGGAATTCCTGATCCTGCACGCCGGCGAACTCGTGTCCAAGGCTGACCTGACCGAGCACATCTATCAGCAGGATTTCGACCGCGATTCCAACGTGCTCGAGGTCTTCATCGGCCGCCTGCGCCGCAAGCTGGATCCGGACAACACGCTCAAGCCGATCGAAACCGTACGCGGGCGCGGTTACCGCTTCGCGATACCGCGTTCGGACAGCACGCCCGCGCCGCCGCCGGCTGCCGCCTGACTCTTCGGCAATGGCGCCGCGCCGCCCGCTGTCGATCCAGGCGCGCTCGCTGCTCGCCGCCGGCATCGCACTGGCGGCGTTCCTGGGTCTGACTGGATTCGCGCTGGACCAGGCCGTCTACGAAACCCTGCGCAGCGCCTTGCGCGACCGCCTGCAGAGTTACGTCTACGGATACCTCGCCGCTTCCGACGTGTCCCGTTCCGGACGCTGGCTGCCGCCAGATGTTTTTCCCGACCCACGCTTCGACCGACCCGAAGGCGGGCTTTACGCCGGCGTCACCGGTCCGGTGGAGAACAACGGCAAGCTCACGACGAGCTGGCGCTCGCCGTCGGCGACGGGATTGACGCTGCCGTTCGACGCCACGCTCAAGCCCGGCGTGGCGGTGTTTGAGGGCCCCTTGCCGGGGAACGGCGCCTATGTATACATGTTCAGCCTCGGCGTGACCTGGGATGTCCCGCACCGCGGCGCGGTGAACCTCACCCTGCACGTAGCCGAGGACGCGCGCCTGCTCGCCGGGCAGCGCGACGTGTTCCGGCGCAGCCTGTTCGAATACCTGGGTGGCCTCGGCGCGCTGCTGCTCGTGCTCCTGCTCGCCACACTGCGCTGGAGCCTGCATCCGTTGCGCCGCGTTGCCAGCGATCTGGCCCGGGTCGAGCGCGGCGAACGCGAGCACCTGTCGACCGCGTATCCGCACGAGCTCGCGGGCCTGGCGGTCAATCTCAACCGTTTCATCGACGGCGAGCGCGAACACCTCGCGCGCTATCGCAACACGCTCGCGGATCTCGCGCATAGCCTGAAAACGCCACTCGCCGTGATCCGCAACGAACTCGAATCCGGCGCCAGCGGCGAAACCATGCGCTGGACCGTGCTCGAACAGGCCGGGCGCATGGATCAGATCGTCGCCTACCAGCTCGCGCGCGCGGTGACGTCTGGCCATTCCACGTTTGCGACGCCAATCCTGTTGCAGCCGCACGCCGAGGAAATCGTCGCCAGCCTGGAGAAAGTCCACGCCGCGCGCAACATCCTGTGCGAATTCGAGATTGAGGCGCAGGCGCGCTTCTATGGCGATGCCGGCGACCTGCTCGAACTGCTCGGCAACTTGCTGGAGAACGCGTTCAAGTGGGCGCGGCATCAGGTACTGCTGAGCGCGCGTGCGCTGCCCGCGCCGGGCGCGCGGCGTGACGGTCTGGAAATCATGGTCGAAGACGACGGTCCCGGCATCGCGCCGCAAGATGTCGAACGCCTCTTGCAGCGTGGCGTGCGCGGCGACGAGCGCGTACAAGGTCACGGCATCGGCCTGGCCATCGTGCAGGATCTGCTCAAGGCCTATCGTGGCAGGCTCGACGTGACCCGCTCGGAAGCGCTCGGCGGGGCGAAATTCACCGTGCGTTTCGACGCGGCGTGATCGGCTACGGCGCGATTGCGCCGAGGCGGCGCTGCCGCTATCGTGCGCGGCATTGTTGCAATGCGTCTTCGGAGTGCGCCATGTCGTCGTTTCGCATTTTTGCCGGCCTCGTGCTGGCCCTGCCCATGGCCGCGTTCTCGGCACCGCCGATGCCTGCACCGGTCGCCGGCGGCTGCGGCAGCCAGGTCAAGGTTCCGCCGGCGCAACGGGTCACCAACACGGCGCGCTGGACCACCGCCAGCGAGGAAAACAACTTCGGCTACGACGTCTATCGCGCGACGAGCGGGAAGGGTCCATTCGTCAAGCTCACGAAGACGCCGATCCTCGGCAACGGCACCACGCTGGATACGCACAATTACGAATTCGTCGACGACGCCATCGACCCTTGCAGGGACTACTGGTACTACGTCGAGTCCATCGCTACCGACGGCAGCCGCGAGAAGTTCACGCCGGTGTTCCACGTCCCGGCCAAGCGCCATCCGTCCGTGCCGAAGAAGCCCTGACGCGGCATGCGCCTGCATTGGCTGGAGCTGATCCTTTTTTCCACCTACGCGGAGCTGCGTGCCGAGCGCGCGCGCTCGTACCTCGGGTTCCTGTGGTGGATCATCGAGCCGGCCATGAACATGGCCACGTATTACCTGGTGTTCGTCGTGGTGCTCAAGACCAGGCAGCACGACTACGTGCCGTTCCTGCTGGTCGGCCTTACCCTGTGGCAATGGTTCAAGTCCGGCATCAGCCATGGCGGCCAGTCGATCTGGCAACAGCTCAGGCTGATCCGCCAGGTGAAGTTGCCGCTGCAAGTGTTCCCGAGCGTGCAGATCCTCGCCGACACGGTGAAGTTCGCCTTCATCCTTGCCTTGCTGGTCGCGATCCTGTGGGCTTCCGGCCACAAGCCGAACGTCGCCTACGTCGCGCTGGTCCCGGTGCTGCTGGTGGAACTCGTCTTTACCGCCGCCGTAGCGTATATGGTCGCCGCCGTCATGCCGTTCGTACCGGATCTGCGCTTCGTGATCGAGCAGGTGCTGCAGGTGGTGATGTTCCTTTCCGGCGTCGTGTTCTCGCTGGGTTCGATTCCACCGGAACTGCGCCGCTGGTTCGAGTTGAATCCCATTGTCGACCTGATCGACGCCGGTCGCGGCATTCTAATGTACGCGCGCTGGCCGGACTGGATCGCGCTCGGCCGCGTCACCCTGATTTCGCTTGCGTTTTTCGCGCTGGGCACGTATCTGATCCAGCGTTACACGCCGCGTTACGTGAAGCTGCCGACATGAGCGAATCGATCATCGAATTGCACAATGTCGGCGTTGCGTTCAATGCGCAGTTGCGCATGGGCGCACCGCGGTTCTGGGCTCTGGAAGACGTGAATCTCGCCCTGCCGCGCGGCGCGCGCCTGGGCGTAGTCGGCCGCAACGGCGCCGGCAAGAGCACGCTGTTGCGCGTGCTCGCCGGCATCCTCGCGCCCGATCGCGGCCGCATCCGGCGCGGGCGCGTGAGCTGCCAGTTGCTGTCGCTCGCGCTCGGCTTCGTGCCTTATCTTTCGGGCCGCGACAACGCAATCCTGTCCGGCCTCATGCTCGGCCTGCGGAGGCGGCAGATCGAACAACGCCTGCCGGCGATCCTGGAATTTTCCGAACTCGGCGATTTCTTTGAACAGCCGGTGTCGAGCTATTCCACCGGCATGTACACGCGCCTGGGGTTTTCGGTGGCCATGCAGGTGGAACCCGATGTGCTGCTGATCGACGAGGTGCTTGCCGTCGGCGACACCGAGTTCCAGAAAAAATCCGGCGCCGCGCTGCGGGAGCGCATCCACGGCGGCGCGACCGTCGTGTTCGTCTCGCACATGGATACCTCAATCCGCGAAATCTGCGATCAGGCGTTGTGGATCGAACACGGCCGCAGCGTGATGCAAGGTTCGGTAAACGAGGTGCTCGCCGCGTATCACGCTGCCGCGCCGGTGGCCGAAGCGGCGCAATGAATGCGCCTTCGCCCTGGCAGGGCTGGGACGGCCGGCGTTTGACCGTGCATGCGGATATTGCCGGTGAACTGCATCTGGACGGCGCCCTGTTCGAACCCGTCGCGGCGGGTGAGTTCGGGCGCGAGTTCGCGTTTTCGCCAGGCGGCGGCGATGATTTGGCGTTTTCCCTGCGCGGCGCTCATGGCGCCGAGCTGGCGCCGCCGTGGCATGTGCGCTTCGGCGAGCCGGCACAACCCGGCGCGGACGCGTGGCAGGGCGATGCGCGGGAGTTGAAATCGCTCGCCGATTTGCCGTTGCCCGCGTCGGAGCTCTGGCTCACCGCGCCACCCGCTGCGATCGTCGTACCCATTTACAATTCGCCGCAATGCGTGCGACGTTGCATCGCAGCCCTGCTGCGGCACACACCGGCAGCGCGGCGCAAGATCCTGATCGACGATGCGAGCACCGATCCGGCCATCGGCGAAATCCTGCGCCAATACGCGGGCCGTCCGGATATCCTGATCCGGCGCAACGAGCGCAACCTCGGCTACACCGCCACCTGCAACCTCGGCATCGAGCTCGCCGGCAAGGCAGATGTCGTGCTGCTCAACGCCGATACGCAAGTCGGTCCGCGCTGGCTCGAACGCCTGCGTCTGTCGGCGTATTGCGATGTACGCATCGGCACGGTCACCGCGGTTTCCGACAACGCCGGCGCGTTCAGCGTGCCGGAACTGGAAAACTATTGCCCGATCCCTGAACGTTGGATGCTGGAACAGACCCAGCGCGCGCTGTTGCAGCAATCTGGCGGCTGCCTGCCGCAACTGCCGACGGGCAACGGATTCTGCATGTTCGTCAAGCGCGCAATGTTCGAGGCTGTCGGCACGCTCGACGTGGCGGCATTCCCGGCCGGCTATGGCGAGGAAAACGACCTGTGCCAGCGCGCCGAACACGCGGGATTCCGCCACGTCATTGCCGGCGACGTACTGGTGCAGCACGAGCGCAGCGCGAGTTTCGGCGACGAGCGCCGCGCCGTGCTCGGTGCGCAGGGCATGACCGTGCTGCGCGAACGCTATCCGGATTACGAGGCGAAAGTCGGCGCCACGCTGTGGAGTTTCGAGCGCCGCGTGCTCGACTGGCGCGTGCGCCGCCTGTATGCCGGAACCGACGGACATTACGCGACGCATCCGCCGCGACCGCGCGTGGCGCTGATCGACGCGGATTCGACGATCGATGAGACGGCGGCGCAATGCCTGCGCGCCAATGTGGATGAGCCGAATACGCTGCGCGCATGGCTGGTGCATCATGCGATCGAGGCGGTGCAGACCGGGAATCCGCGAGTCGCACGTGCCGCCGCGAGCGTGGGCGTGCCGACACTCGACGCCGCCGGGATTGCGCGCTGGGTTGCCAATGGCGGCGCGGTTGCCTAGCATGCCGCGTCTGCCGTTCGGTTTCGCCTGATGTCCATTCCCTTCGTCTTCGTCGCGCGCGGACTGCGCGTCACGCTCGGCGCGCTTCTGCTGGCGCCGCTGACCGTGTTCGCCTGCAGCGGGCGCGTGCACATCGAGCTGAAGGATTCCGGCGTGTACGCGCTCGGTTACGCCGCCATCGTCGCCGCCCAGCCGCAGCTTGCCGATTGCCGCGCAGCCGAACTCGTGCTGTGGCACAAGAACGCCGAGGTGCCGATCCGCATCGTCGGCGCCAAGGACGGATATTTTGTTTCCGGCGCGAGTGTTCAATGGTTGGGCCAGATGCTGCACGGTCCGGAAAGCTGGTTCGACCCGTATTCCAACGTCAACGTGTATCAGCTCGGCGCCGGGACCGGCGCACATGCGCGCCTGAAGGAGATTCCCGCGCCGGCGGCCGCTGACAGGGCGGCAGGATTGCGGAGGCGTCTGCATTTCGAGCGCGAGAACCTCATGATCCGTCTCGGCAGCGAGCAGATGAAGCCGGGCGAAGAGCCTGATGTCTTTCAATGGAGCAAGCTCACCCCGATCGACCCCAAGCCCTTCTCGTTCGGATTCGATTTGCCTGATGCCGATCTACACGGTGCCGGCCGGCGCGGCGCGAGCGTGCCGCTGACCCTGGATTTTCGTGGCGAGTCCAACGTGCTGGCGCCGCCCAAGGGCCAGGCCAAGGCGTCGGATCACGTCGTCGACGTCGCGATCAACGGCAAGCCGGTGCAGGCGCTGCAATGGGACGGCCGCGGCGAAATCCGGCGCACCTTGCTCCTGCCGGGCAATCTGTTCAAGGCGACGGACAACACGCTCACCTTGTCCGTGCCACGCCGCGCCGATCCGCGCGATGCGCAGAACTTCATCATCGATGTGGTGATGTTCAACTGGGCGGAAGTGAGCTATCCGATTCGCGGTGACATGGACGCGTCGACGGCGGCGTTTTCGGCAGTTGCCACGGCGCCGATCGAACTCGCGTCCGCCGCACCGGCAGCGGAACTGTTCGGCAACGACGGCACGTTGCGCGAGGGTTTGTCCATCGGCAAAAAGCGCTTTCGTTTCGCCGGCGCCAGCGAAGAAGTGGATTTGTATCCTTCCGCCGGCAAGGCGCTGGCCCCGACCCTCGTGCGCGCGGTAGCGAGCGGCGATTTGCGCGCTGCCGATCCCGGGTTCGATTACCTGATCGTCGCGCATCCGCGCCTGCTTGGGGCGATCCAACGTTTGGCCGCCTATCACCGCTTGCACGGTCTGCGCGTGGAAGTCGCCGATGTCGACGCGATCTACGATCAGTTCAACGGCGGCATCGCGCATCCGGATGCGATCCGTGATTACGTCGCCTGGGGCTGGCAACACTGGAAATCGAAACCCAAGTATCTGCTGCTCGTCGGCGACGCCAGCTTCGACATCCACCACGACCTGCGCAGCGATCGCCCGAACGCGACCATGTACGCGCTGCGCCCCGATCCGTTGCAGAACGAACTCCTGCAACCGGGCGGTTTGTCGAGCATGCCGACCAGCGCCTATTCGCACTGGGATCCGGCGCTGCCCAACCGCAATTTGATTCCGACATTCCAGTACGCCGCGCCGGAAGGCCAAGGTGCGAGCGACAACGGCTTCGTCGCGGTGAAGCCGGGCAGCAACCTGCCGCAACTGGCGGTCGGGCGTTTCCCAGTGGTCGAGCCGGCGGAGGTCGGCGCCATCGTCGACAAGACGATCGCCTATCTCGAACATCGCAACGCGGGCGCATGGCAGCGCGACGTCACCCTGATCAGCACCAGCGAAGTCGCTTCATTCAAGGGCGACTCGGACAAGATCGCCGCAGACCTCGAGCGCCGCGGTTTCGTTGTCGACAACGTCTACACCGCGTTCGAGGAAAAAGACGCGGCGCGCTATCAGGATGCGCGCAAGATCCTCAAGCACGACCTGGACAAGGGAAACGTGCTCGTGCATTTCCTCGGTCACGGCGGCCAGTTCATCTGGCGCGTCGGCCCGATCGGCGACCTGTTCACGCTTGCCGACGTCGACGCGCTCAGCAACGCCGGCAAGTATCCGATGGTGCTATCGATGACGTGCTTCTCCGCGCCGTTCGATCATCCGACCGAGGATTCCATCGGCGAACGTTTTCTGCGCGACCCGGGCAAGGGTGCGATTGCGTTCTTCGGCGCGTCGTGGATGAATTGGCCCGACCCGGTCAATTCCAGATTCATGATCGAACGCCTGCTCACACCGGGCGAAACAATCGGTGACGCCATCGTGGCGGTGAAGCACAAGGCCACCGATCCCGTGTTCGTGCAAATGTACAACCTGCTCGGCGATCCGGCCGTCGCGCTGTCGCTGCCGCGCAGGGCGCTGCAAATGGACGTGGATCGCGAGCGCTGGGAGATGCGCGTGAACGTGCGAATCCCGGCTTCCGATTTTGGCGGCCATGTCGATGTCGACTGGCTGGACAAGAATGGCGATCGCCTCGCTTCCGCGCGTTACGAAGCGCGCGACACGCAATTTTCGCTGACCCCGCCGGACAAGGCGGTGCGCGTGCAGGTCTACGCCGCCGACACGCGCAACGGCCTGGCCGCGTTCGGCAGTGCCGACCTTACACCGCTTCCGTCGCCCGTGGTCAAGCGCAAGCCGGAGCCCGCGCTGCATTTCGTGCCGCGTCCACGCACGCCACCGGCGCCAGACACGATAAAGCGGGGCAGCTTCGATGGCGATTGACGCGCACGCGTTTGCCTTCGTGTTCGTCTGTCACGGCGGCGAACTGGAAATCAAGTCGCTTCTGCTGGCTGCCTCGTTGCGCGAGATATTTGGCGATGCACCGCAATTGATCGCCGCCGTGCCGCAGCCGGCATCCGTGTGGCGCGCGCCGTCTTCCGCCGCGCTGGAGATGCTCCGGCGTCTGCGCGTGGACGTGCAGACGGTGGAAAATCCCATTGGTGTGGAGTATCCGATCGGCAACAAGCTCGCATGCTTCGGCGTCACCACGCAGGCGCGAACCGTCGCCGTGCTGGATAGCGACATCCTGTGCCTGCGCGAATTCGACAGCGATCCTGCCGCGGCGACCGGGTTTGCGGCGAAACCGGCGGACAAGCGCACGTTTCCCGGCGGCGCCGAGGTCTGGCAGCCGCTGTATGCGGCCTGCGGCATGACGCCCTGCGCGCGCCAGGTGACGACGACGTTTTCCGGTGAACCGGGGCCGCCGTATTTCAACAGCGGCGTGGTGTTCGCCACGGCGCCTGCGCGACTGGGTGCAGCCTGGGTGGAATGTGCACGCACGCTCAATCCGCTGCTGGAAGCGCAGGGACAGCGCCATTGGCTCGATCAGGTCGCGCTGCCCATCGCGGCGCGGCGTTGCACGCTGGATTGGTCCGAGCTGGACGAGGACTGGAATTTCCCCGCGCACCTGCGTCCGCTCGGCGCGTCCCGCCCTTATTTGTGCCACTACCACTGGCCGCAGGTGATCGCCGGCGAACCGCGTCTGCGCGAGCGGGTGCGCGAGCTCGCCGCGCGTCACGCGGAACTGCGAATAGCCATCGCCGCGCGCGCGGAATGGTCGCCTTTGCTCGGGAGCTGAGCGGGTTGCCGGGTTATTTCATCACGCCCGGCAGCAGCGACTGCCAGCGCGTGGTTTCGGCTTTCTTGTGCGCGGCGTTGCCAGCGTGCGCTGGAGTGTGCCGCCCGGGTGGATGCGCGGTGTCGGGCTGCTGGCGCGCGTTGCGCGGCGCGGCGGGCTCGGGCGTAGCCAGCGGTTCGCGCATGGTGTCGTCTTCGCCCGCGTCGGACGGATCGGCCGGGTCCAACGCCGATGCACCACCGCTGCTGGCTGCGGGCGCGGCGACGGTATTGGCGGCTTGCAGGTTGCCGTCGCCGCCGATAGACATCGGATCGGCGAGCGCGGCGAGCGGCGCGGCACCGAGCATCAGGGTGGCAAGGACGAGTGGCTTGATCATTAGCGGCTCCCCGGACCAGCGGATTGTCGCGCGGGCGAGCGCGCATCCTCGCACGTTCCATGGACGCACACCAGTGACCGCTTTCAGTGCGTGCCCCTGCAAGCGTTATTGCTCCGTTAAACTCTGCGCATGAGCATCGAGCCTGCCGCGTTGTTGGGCGCCCTGCGTGCCGATCGCGCCGTTTCCGGCAGCGAGCTGGCAGCGCGGCTGGGCGTGACGCGTGCAGCGGTCTGGAAGCAGATTCGCAGCCTGCGCGCGTTGGGGGCGCCGGTTGACGCGGTGGCCGGACAGGGCTATCGGTTGGCCTGGCCGTTCGAGGCGCTGGACGCGGAAGCGATTCGCGCACAGCTCGACCCTGCGTTGCGCCGGCGCTTGCACAACATCGCGGTGCATTGGCAGGTCGATTCCACGAACACCGAACTGTTGCATGCCGCCGCCGGCGGTGCGCCGGACCTGTCGGTTTGCGTCGCCGAGATGCAGACCGCCGGCCGCGGCCGCCGCGGCCGCGCGTGGATTTCGCCGCTCGGTGCCAATGTCTATTTTTCCCTGCTCAAGCGTTTCGAGCGTGGCATGGGCACCTTGTCGGGATTAAGTCTGGTTGTTGGCGTCGCACTGGCGCAGGCGCTGGAGGATTGCGGCGCCGCGGGCATCGGCCTGAAATGGCCGAACGACATCGTCGCCGGTGGCCGCAAGCTGGCCGGCATCCTGGTCGAGGCGGGCGGGGAATTCCTCGGTCCCTGTTTCGCCGTGATCGGCATCGGCATCAACCTGCGCCTGACGGACGACGCGGATACCGGCCAGCCGGCGACTGATCTTGCGCGGATTTGCGCCGGCGCAGTGCCCTCGCGCAATCGCGTCGCCGCGCGCTTGCTGATGCGCCTGGTCGACGCGCTCGATCGTTTCGGCACCGACGGATTCGCGGCGTTCGCCGAAGCGTACGCTGTACGCGATGCGCTCGCCGGCATGCGTGTGCGCGTGCAGTGTGTGCAGGGCGTGCGCGACGGCATTGCCGAGGGCGTGGATGCGCGCGGCGCGCTGCGCGTGCGCCACGACGCGGACCTAGCGGTCTACGACAGCGCCGAAGTCACGGTGCGCGCGGCATGAAACTGTTGGTCGACGCCGGCAATTCGCGCCTGAAATGGGCATGGTGGGATGGCGTCGCGCTGGGCGAGGTGTCCGCGGCGGTCAATGCCGGAATGGACGTTTCGACATTGTGGAAAAATGGACAGGTTGCCGATGCGGTCTGGATCGCGTCGGTGGCGTCCGCTGCGGCGAACGCGGCGCTCGCCGCAGCGACGCGCCAGTGCTTTGGCGTGGAACCGGTTTTCGCCGCGACGCGGGGGCAGGCCTGCGGCGTGCGCGTCGCCTATGCCGAACCTGCCAATCTCGGCGTGGATCGTTTCCTCGGCCTTGTCGCGGCGCACGCACAGACGCGGACTTCGGCCGTGGTCGCGAGCTGCGGCACGGCATTGACTTTGGACGCGCTCGCCGCCGATGGCACGCATCTGGGCGGCCTCATCGCTGCCGGGCCGGAATTGGCGCAAAGCGCCTTGCGCGGCGGCACGGCGCGCCTGGCTACCGTGCCGGCCGGCCGCGTCACGGAAATCGCGGACAACAGCGCCGATGCGATCGCATCCGGAACCTGGTTATCTGCGGTGGCATTGGCCGAGCGTTTCCTGGCAAGGGCCGCGCGACGATTGGGCGGCACGCCCGCGCTGATCTTGACCGGCGGCGGCGCCAAGCGGCTTTCCGCCTTGCTCGATGCGCCGCATCGCGTGGATGCCGAGCTCGTGCTGCGCGGTTTGGCGATTCTGGCCGACGCGCCAGACTGAGCGCACGCAGCCATTGCCTCGGCTAGAATCCCTGCCTGCGGGCGGAGGATGCGCCGCCGCCGGGAATCGCGATGTTCGTTCGTTTGTTGTTCCTCCTGTTGTTGGCCCTGAATATCGGCGTGGCGGCATGGCTGTTCTTTGCGCCGCCACCGCAGGCGCATGCGTTCGCGCCGGCCGATCCGGGCGTGGCCGAACTCGTGCTGCTGTCCGAGCGCGACCGCGGCGGCGAGGCCAGCGCGGCGGAACTGGCGAGCGCGCCGGAGGCCGCCGCCGATCTGCGCAACGAGAGTTGCGTGAGCATCGGTCCGTTTCCGACCCAGGCCGACATGCGCGCCGCGCTCAATTCGCTCACGCCGCTGGTGCCGCGCATCCAGTACCGCGACGCGCACACCACCGAGACGCGCGGCTTCTGGGTTTTCCTGCCCGCGCAGCCGAGCCGGGAAAAGGCGCTGGCGCTGGCGCGCGCGCTGTCGTCCAAGGGCGTGCGCGACTACTACGTCGTCACCGCGGGCGACCAGCAGAACACGATTTCGCTCGGCCTGTTCCACGAACAGGCCAACGCGCAGAAACGCCTGAACGAAATCAGCGCGCTTGGCTTCGCGCCGCAACTGATCGCGCGCACCGAAGACCTGCCCGTGTACTGGATCGATTACGCCGAGAACCGCGCGCATCCCGTCGACTGGCGCAACCACGTCAATCCGCAATTGGACTTGCGCCAGCAGTCGGTGACGTGTTTCTGACCGGCAGGCGAAATCGTGCGAAAATGCGCGCAGGCCGGCATAGCTCAGTTGGTAGAGCAACTGATTTGTAATCAGTAGGTCGGGGGTTCGAGTCCCTCTGTCGGCACCAATCAATTAAACGCCTTACCTCCGAGTAATGAGGTAGTTAGGTCGGGTCCGGGGACGATCTTGGGACAACACTGCGCAACACCCTCATTCAGCGAGCGGCTGCTCTCGGCCATTTTCAGGCGGCCGCTGATCAAAACTGTCTTCGCCAAACCTGCCGTTCACCGAACAATTGAGTTGCTCTCGCACGTCACGCGTTCAACGCAGATCATCACAGTCACCAGCGCCATCGCGCGCATAGATGCGAAAGTCGGCGGCACCTTCAAGCAGCATATTCAAACGTCTCGGCGCAACTACCCACCTCAATGGGAAACGCGTTCCAACTCAGCCAATCGTTTCTTGGCCATCGCGATGCTGGGTTGTTCATACGAATCGTTCGGATCAACGAGTTCCAGGTACTTGCGCAACGCTGCGTGACACTCCGCGTCGGGCTTGTCGATGCTGCTGAGCAACCACCCCCGCGCATTATTCGGATAGTGTTCAAGCAAACGCGCAAGTAACGGTTTCGCCTTATCAAGCTGGATGGGCTTGTTAAGGTATAGCTGGCTCAAGCTAACCAATGCGCCCTGGTCAAGCGGGTTGCGCTCCAAGATAGTGATGTAGAGTTTTTCCGCATCGCCCAACCGATCCAATCGCCACAACGCATCAGCCAGGCTACGGAGTTCATTGGAGTCCTGTACTTTCAGCTTTGTCACGTCTCCGAGAGACTGTTTCGCTAAATCCGTCCTACCAAGCGCAATCAATGCAGAGGCGCGTTCGGAGAGAGTTTCTGATGAATTCAAAAATCGATACGACTCCGAGAAATACCAGATGGCTTTTTCAGGCAGATGCCCTGCCATCGCCGTGTTTCCCGCAAACTTCAAGTCGAATGGGCTTGGGGCGATGAGCAGTGCCCGATCCAGAGTCTCAAGCGATGCGGGACTGTAGTTGTATGTAAACGTTGCAGGATCGCTAAAGGGTTTTTCCAAAACCAGCACCAGCAATGGATTTTCGCCGAGGTGCTGCTCGGCCGCATGTGCTATGGCCAACATCTGTTGCCTGGAACCGCCCCATCGCGGCTCACTTGCCATTATCCAGTCAAGATAAGTGCGGTCGTCGGCGGGATCTATGGCTAACGCCGCCTTGACTGATTGCTCGACCAATTCGTGATCGCCCACCATGCGCCCGATCCGAATCTGCTCACTGAAGGCCCAGATCAATCGCGGATTGATCGCCAACGCCGATTGAAAATCTGCATACGCTTTGTTTGCGAGCTCCTCCATGCTAGCAAGACCTGCCTCCGCTGTATTATGGATAGTGTCGCTGCCACGCGCTTCGCCTGCCGCATGCAGATAATAAGTGCCTCGCGCCGCGAACGCGAATGCACTATGCGGCGCGAGTTCTGCCCACTTCTCGACGATTGCTTTCGTTTCAGGGTTGTTATTCTCAAATGAGTGATACGCACGGCTAAGTAGGCCACGTTTCCCAGGCACCGAAACATTTTCATCGAAGTACATTTGGAATGCCTGATCGAGAATCTCGGGGTGACCTTGATCGAGCGCAGCGCGCATCTCCACGGGGGAAATGAAATGAAATGAAAGAGTCCGGCAAAAAGCGGCTACGACTTCAGGCTTCCAGTGCAACCAGGGTGCGTCGGGATACGCCAGGCAACGCTTGCTGGGATCTTCAATAGCGTCTGCTGCCTGGATCTTTGCCCATTGCTGCAAAAATTCGGGCGACATTCCGTGGCGCACAGCAATTGTCGCTTGTGAACTGCCACGGTCGGTAAGGCGAGAGTATTCAAACGCTGCAAATGCAGCGAGTGCGCTAAGGAGCAAAGCCAGCAACGCGGTTCTACGATTCATGGACTTATCCGAAAAGATACCGGATCACCGCCGGCTCTATCCAAAGATCGTATCGGTCCTGAAAGGGAAAGGGAATCTGATCACGTACTTCTACTTGCGAAGCCTTGTCGCTGCTGCGAAGACGGTTCACGCGTCGCAGTGGAGATTGTGAGCTCGCTCCGCCAGCACTGAAACCGAGTTTCAACTGCACGCAAAAGCTTCGTTGACCGGTCAACTCCGGTCCTCTGGCTGCGCTGACTGATGGCGGAATAGCCGTCGGTCGAGTGCATCCGGCTTCTACCCTTTGCTACTCAGTGCTCGCCGAGCCTTGTTTGACATGCAATCGTGGTGAGCTCTAGGCTGCTGAAGCGATCCTGTTAAGCGTCTGGTGCGCACTGTCCTGGCGCATAGGCTTGTCGTTGATAAATATCCGGAATGATCAGGGGAGAACTTCGATGCATTGCACATCTTTGCGCAATCGGCTGCTGCGCAATGCGCCGGCCTTTCTGCTGGGAGCCTTGCTGGCGTCGCCGGCTCTTGCCGATACGACGACACTGACCGTTGCCGCAGCCAGCAAGGGGACGAGCAGTGTGCCGGTGAGCCTGCCGTTCCCGGTCAACCGCAGTGGCGACCTGGGTTATCCCATCGTATTGAACTACCACACGGTGGATGGCACGGCGCTGGCCGGAACGGATTATACGGCCGTATCGGGCACGATCATGCTGCCTGCGAATGCGGCGGGTGGCACGATTCCGGTCACCCTCAGCGCCAATACCGGCAGCACGGACAACCTGACCTTACAACTGCAACTGGACAGCGTTGTTGGCGTGGGTCCGACACCCCAAATGTCCGCCCAGCAGACCTTTGCGACCGGAACAGCTCCGTATTCCGTCACCGCCGCCGATCTGAACGGCGACGGCAAGCCGGACCTGATTGCGGCGAATCGCAGCGACAACACCGTCTCGGTGCTGCTCAACACCACCGCGCCGGGCGCGGCCACGCACAGCTTCGCCGCGCAGCAGACCTTTGCGACCGGATTAACTCCCTTTTCCGTCACCGCCGCCGATCTCAACGGCGACGGCAAGCCGGACCTGATCGTCGCGAATCAAAACAGCAACACGGTCTCGGTGCTGCTCAACACCACCGCGCCGGGCGCGGCCTTGCCCAGCTTCGCGGCACTGCAGACCTTTGCGACCGGAGCAGGTCCCGCTTCCGTCAGCGCCGCCGATCTCAATGGCGACGGCAAGCCGGACCTGATCGTGGTGAACGCCAGCGACACGGTCTCGGTGCTGCTCAACACCACTGCGTCGGGCCCGGCCACGTCCAGCTTCGCCGTGCAGCAGACCTTTGCGACCGGAACAGCTCCCATTGCCGTCACCACTGCCGATCTCAATGGCGACGGCAAGCCAGACCTGATCGTGGCGAATCACGACGACAACACGGTCCGGATACTGTTCAACACCACCGCGCCGGGCGCGGCCACGCCCA
>DATIVQ010000291.1:0-2574 GCA_035465735.1 Rudaea sp. | reverse complement strand
GCGATCCATCCGGGCGGGTTTCTTCCGGATCGCGCTGCGCGCGGTTGGCGAACAGCCGGCAGGAACGGCAGTTCCCGCAGGGTGCGTCGGCCTGCTCGCACAGGATCGCCGCCGCCAGGTGCTCGGCAAAGTCGCGCTTGCCCAGGCCCGGAGGACCGCTCAGCAGCAGCGCGTGCGGCAGGCGATCCTGCACGCGGCGCGCCAGCAGGCGTTGCCAGGCATCGGTGTGCCACGGCGCGAGATTCATGTGCGCGCTCCGCACGCATCGACAAACGCGTCGATCCCCGTGCGCGCATCCGCGAGCACCGCAGCCAACGGCCGACCCGCATCGATGATGCGAAAACGCGCCGGTTCGGACGCCGCCCGTGCGCGATACGCGGCGCGCACGCGTTCGAAGAAATCCGCATTTTCCATTTCGATGCGATCCGCGCTGCCGCGACCATTCGCGCGTTTCAAGCCATCGGCCACCGGCAGGTCCAGCAGCAGGGTCAGATCCGGTTTCAGGCCATCGGCCGCCCAGCGCTCCAGATCGGCGATCCTTGCGACCGGCTGTCCGCGTCCGCCGCCCTGATAGGCAAAGCTGGCGTCGGTGAAGCGGTCGGAAAGCACCCAACGCCCGGCCGCCAGCGCGGGACGCACCAGTTCGCGCACCAGTTGCGCGCGCGAGGCGAACATGAGCAGCAGCTCGGCCTCCGCACACAGACCGCGATGCGCGGTGTCGAGCAACACCTTGCGGATTTCCTCGCCTGCCAGCGTGCCCCCGGGTTCGCGCGTAACCACGACGTCGAGGCCGCGCGTGGCGAGCTGTTCGCGCACGGTTTCGAGCACGGTGCTCTTGCCCGCGCCTTCGCCACCTTCCAGCGTGATGAGTTTTCCGGTCATGGGTTACGGTGCAACTGGTACTTCGCCACGGCGCGATTATGCGCCTCGAGTGTGGCCGAGAACTCGTGCGTGCCGTCGCCACGCGCGACAAAATACAAGGCATCGGTTGGCGTGGGATGCAACACGGCTTCCAGCGATGCCGCGCCCGGCAGCGCGATCGGGGTCGGCGGCAAGCCGGCGCGGGTGTAAGTGTTGTACGGCGTGTCGGTTTCCAGGTCGCGCGCGTGGATCTTGCCGTCGTAGGCCGAACCCAGGCCGTAGATCACTGCCGGATCGGTCTGCAGGCGCATACCGATCTTGAGGCGATGCTCGAACACGCCGGCGATGAGCCCGCGTTCGGCCGGCTGCGCAGTTTCCTTCTCCACGATCGAAGCCAGTATCAGTGCCTCGTACGGCGTCTTCAGCGGCAGGTCTGCTGCGCGCGCGGCCCACAACGTATCGAGCTTGCGCTGCATCGCGGAGTGCGCGCGGCGCAGAATGTCCATGTCGCTCATGCCTTTCAGGAACTGGTAGGTCTCCGGCAGGAACCAGCCTTCCGGCGGCGCGCCGCCCACGCCCAGCGCATTCATGACCTGCGCATCGCTGCGCGCCGGCAGCTTGTGCCCCAACATCTCGTCGCGCGTCAGAGCATCGCGCAATTGCGCGAAGGTCCAGCCTTCGACGATGGTGAATTTGTGCTGGATCACCTCGCCCGCCGCCATCTTCGCGAGCAGACCGCGCGGCGTGCTACCCGGACCGAGTGCGTATTCGCCGGCATGCAACTTGCCGGCAACACCCATCTGCCGTGCCAGCAGCCGCCAGTACAACGCCGGGCCGGAATGGATGCCGCGCGCATCCAGATCGCGCACGATGCCGGGCAGCGGCGTGCCGATGGCCACGTCCAGCGTGACCGACTTCGACAACGGCGCCAGCGGCGTATCGGCAAAGCGTTGCAAATCCGTATAGACGAAGGCGCCGAGCGCAGCCGCTGATGCTAGGGCCAAGAATACGAATGCGCCCAGGATTTTTCGGTTTCGGCTCAAAGATTGGCTCTGCAGAGAATTCGTGAAATCGAACCAGCGTAACAACCAGTCGACTTCTTGTCCGGGATTTTGCCCGAACTCGGCGCCGCGTACTAACCTGCAACACCCAGAGCACGCAGCAGACCGCGGGCCTTGGCGCGGGTTTCGGCAAGTTCAAGCGGAGCATCCGAGTCGGCGACGATGCCGGCCCCGGCGCGCAGGCGGATCAGACCATCGCGCAAGGTGAAAGTACGGATCAGGATGTTCAGATCCATGTTGCCATTGCGATCCAGGTAACCGAGCGCGCCGGTGTAGGCACCGCGACCAACGCCTTCGAGTCCTGCAATGATTTGCATGCTGCGAAACTTCGGACAGCCGGTGATGGTTCCGCCCGGGAACACCGCGCGGATGATGTCGCCGGGCGTCGCCTGCGCACGCAAGCGGCCGCGTACGTTGGAGACGATGTGATGCACGTGCGCATAACTTTCCACCGTCATCAGCTCGTCGACTTCGACCGAGCCGGATATGCATACGCGTCCTAGATCGTTACGTTCCAGGTCGATCAGCATGACGTGCTCGGCGCGTTCCTTCGGATGCGCGATCAGCTCGCGCACGCGCGCCGCGTCGTCTTCGCCCGCGCGGCGCGGACGCGTACCCGCGATCGGACGCGTCTGCGCGATGCCGTCACGAA
>DATIVQ010000290.1:0-1944 GCA_035465735.1 Rudaea sp. | reverse complement strand
CCCGTTCGACCAGCGCGGGACCGGGTTCCCGCGCGTTGTCGGCGCGGCGTCGGACATCGGTGCATTCGAGGGCACGGTCGCTCGACCAGTTCCGGCACCGGCACTTTCAGAGTGGGCGCTGGGCCTGCTCGCCGGCCTGCTTGGCTGGCTGGGTTGGCGGCGAACGCGAACGCTTTCGCGAACCCGATAAACTTCTTCACGTTGCGCTCACCGCGCCGCCCGCATTCTTCACGAATGTGAAAGCGCGGGAGCGGGCATGAAACAACGCGACGAGCAGGCGGGGCTGATCCTGCTGATCGAGGACAATCGCGGCATCGCCGAGATGGTCGGCGAATTCCTCGAGCGCCGCGGCTACGGCCTGGATTACGCCGCCGACGGCGTCACCGGCCTGCATCTGGCCGTCTCCAACAGCTACGACGTGATCGTGCTCGACCTGATGCTGCCGGGCATGGATGGACTCGAGCTGTGCCGCAAGCTGCGCCGCGAAGCGAAGAAATCCACGCCGGTGCTCATGCTTACCGCGCGCGACACGCTCGAGGACAAGCTCACCGGCCTGGATGCGGGCGCCGACGATTACCTGGTCAAACCTTTCGAGATCCGCGAACTCGAGGCGCGCCTGCGCGCCCTGATCCGTCGCGATCGCCGCCAGGTCAGCGCCGAAACTTTGCGCGTGGCGGACCTCGTTTACGACACGGCCAGCGTGCGCGTGAGCCGCGCCGGACAGGAGCTGCAGGTCTCGCCGATCGGCCTGAAGCTGCTGGCCATCCTGATGCGCGAGTCGCCGCGCGTGGTCAGCCGTGCCGACATCGAGCGCGAGGTCTGGGGCGACTTGCTGCCGGATTCGGACACGCTGCGCAGCCATTTGTATAATTTGCGCAAGATCATAGACAAGCCGTTCCAGCGTCCGTTGCTGCACACGATCCACAGCGCCGGCTACCGGCTGGCCGACCTCGACGCCGAAGTCGCCGCCAGCAAGCGCGCATGAGCGCCGTGCCGCGCAGCGGCATCCGCCGCAAGATCTGGACGGTCTACGTCCTGCAGGTGGCGGCGATCAGCCTGGCCACCATCCTCGGCGTGTACGGCGCGGCCACCGTGCTCGAGGAAGTGCTGATCAAGCGCGCGCTCAGCGGCGAGGCGGCATACTACTGGCAGCGATGGGAACGCAACCACGCCGCGCCGGTGCCGGACACCAACAACATGAGCGGTTATCTGCTCGCGCCGGGCGCGGATCCCACGGCGTTGCCCGAGCACTTGCGCAAGCTCGGGCCGGGCTACCACCGCATTCAGCACGGCGGCAGCTTCGAACTCGTGCATGTCTCCGATGGTCCGCCGGGACGGCTGTTCCTCGTCTTCAACCAGGAGCAGGTCGGGCACCTCGCGTTCCTGTTCGGCTTTCTGCCGCTGATCGCGGTGCTACTGATCATCTACATCACCACCTGGCTGACCTACCGCGCGTCACGGCGCGCGCTGTCGCCGGTGATCGCGCTGGCCAAGGCGGTCCGCGAGTGGGACCCGAAGCGTCCGGACCTGGCTGTGCTGGAACCGCGCAACCTCTCCGCCGACCCTGACGGCGATGTCGAAACCCTGGCGCGCGCGCTGCACGGTTTCGCCAGCCGCATCGAGGAATTCGTCGAACGCGAGCGCAATTTCACCCGCGACGCCAGCCACGAATTGCGCAGTCCGCTCACCGTGATCAAGCTCGCCGCCGACGTGCTCGTCGAGGAAGACGTCTCGCCGTTCGCGCAGCGTGCCCTGCAGCGCATCCGCCGCTCGGTGCGCGACATGCAGGCGATGCTCGAGACATTCCTGCTCCTGGCGCGCGAATCCGACACCGGCCTGCCGCAGGAGGATTTCATCGTCAACGACGCGGTGCGCGAGGAGATCGAACGTGCCCAACCCCTGCTCGAGGGCAAGCCCGTGACGCTGGAACTGGACGCGCGCGCG
>DATIVQ010000289.1:0-1553 GCA_035465735.1 Rudaea sp. | reverse complement strand
GCCCATCAGTGCCACCGCATCGGCAACGTTGGCCGGTTCCATGGCATCCAGCCAGCCCTGCGGATTGCCGGTGGACACCGAGCAGAACTTGCACGCGCGCGTGCACACCGAACCCATCAGCATGAGCGTGGCGGTGCCGCGACCCCAGCATTCGGCGATGTTCGGGCACTTGGATTCCGCGCACACGGTCGACAGCTTGTGCGTGCGCACGATGTCGCGGATTTCCTCGAACTTGGCGCCAGCAGGAAGCTTAACGCGCAGCCACGGCGGCTTGCGCGCCGCGTCCGGCACCGCGCTCAGCGCACTCGGGCGGATGCCGTCCTTGACCGCGCGCGTGCCCTGCGGGCTGGTGAACTTGCTGCCCGGCGCGGGGCGCGGATGGGGGTTGGTCTCGTTCATGCCATATCCAGCCGGGTAGCACGTGCGCATCGCTGCGCGGATGGCGCACATTGTACAACCCCGATCCACTACCATGGTCACGCCATGCCTACCTCCCACGACAACGCCGCCTTGCGCCCGCTCGCCGAGCAAGCGGCGCGGCAAGCCTATGCGCCCTACTCACGCCTGCGCGTGGGGGCGGCGTTGCGCTCGGCCACGGGCAATATCTACTGCGGCTGCAACGTCGAAAACGGCGCGCTGCCGATCGGTGGTTGCGCCGAACGTGCAGCGGTCGCCACCGCGGTGCAGGCCGAGGGCGCGGAATTTCACCTGGTCGCGATTGCGGTGGCCGCGTTCGCTGCGGACGGCACGCCGCTGCCGGTGTCGCCCTGCGGCGCGTGCCGGCAGGCGCTGGTCGAATTCGGCGCCGATGCCGCGGTGAGTTTCCGCCAGCCCGGCGGCAGCTGGATCGAAGTAATCGCCGGCGACCTGTTGCCGCACCGCTTCGTCATGCCGGAGTGCTGAGCGCGCATTCCAGCGCAAGTTGCGCCATGCGCCCGAGATCCTGCTCGCGCGCGGCGGCGGACAGGTGCGTGTCGTCATCAAGGTGGTCGCTGACGGTGAGGATCGCCAGCGCCTGCACGCCTTCGCGCATGGCCAGGCCATACAGGCCGGCCGCTTCCATTTCCACGCCGGCGATGCGGTGGCGACGCAGCCAATCGAGCCAGCCCTTCGTGCCGGCATAGAAACTGTCGGTGCTGAAGACCGGCGCCACGCGCGCGGCAATGCCGAGTACTTGCGCGGCATCGACGGCGGCGCGCAACAGGCCGAAGTCGGCGCAGGCGGCCAGATCCATGTCGCCGAACGCCAGCCGATTGAAGCGCGAGTCGGTGCTGGCCGACTGCGCCAGCAGCAATTCGCCGAGGCGGACAGCGCCGACGCCACCGCAGGTACCGACGCGGATCAGGCGGCGCACGCGGTACACACGCGCCAGTTCCGTGGCGTAGATGGCGCACGAGGGGATGCCCATGCCGCTGCCCATCACGGAGATGCGCCGGCCGCGGTAGTGGCCGGTGAAGCCGAGCATGTTGCGCCGCGTGGTGACCTCGGCCACGCCCTCGAGCAAGGTCGTGGCAATATGGCGCGCGCGCAGCGGATCGCCGGGCAGCAACACG
>DATIVQ010000288.1:0-1667 GCA_035465735.1 Rudaea sp. | reverse complement strand
AGCGGACCGACGAAGGCGAGCACCGCCTTCATCACGATCCAGTTGAAGCCCCAGACCAGGCTCAGGATGGCCAGCGCGATCAGCGCGCTGCGGCGGGCGGCGTCGTTGCTCATCGGTCGGGGGAAGCGGCGGGACGCGTATCATACGCGCCCGCCCCGGGAATGCAGAGGTGACGCGATGGCGCAACAACTCGTGCGCTGCCATTGGGCCGCCGGCGACGATGCCGCCATGCGCGCCTACCACGACAGCGAATGGGGCGTACCGTCGCACGACGACACGCGCCTGTTCGAGTTCCTCGTGCTCGAAGGCGCGCAGGCGGGATTGAGCTGGAGCACGGTGCTGAACAAGCGCGCGGCCTACCGGCGCGTCTTCCACGGCTTCGACATCGCGTGCGTGGCGCGCATGAGCGACGCGGCGCTGGAGAAATTGCTGCTCGATCCCGCGATCATCCGCAATCGCCTGAAGGTGTATTCGGCACGCAACAACGCGCGCGCGACACTCAAGGTGATCGACGAATTCGGCAGCCTCGACGCCTATTTCTGGTCGTTCGTCGATGGCAAACCGCTTCGCAACCGCTGGCGCGATCGCGGCGACGTGCCCGCGCGCACTGACCTATCGGACAAGCTCAGCCGCGACCTGCAAAAGCGCGGCTTCAACTTCGTCGGCTCGACGATCATTTACTCGCACATGCAGGCGACGGGGATGGTGAACGACCATCTCGTCGGATGTTTTCGGCATCGGGAAGTTTGAATCGTCACCGCCGCGAGCCGCGCAACGCATCCACCGAAAACGTGGCGATTTCGGCGCCCGCCAGGCGCCGCGGCTGGCCGGAATCCGGCGCGAAAGCGTGGGCGCAGATCACCTCGTACGTCGCCGGCAACGAGCCGTCCTGCCGGTAGCCTTCGTACGCGTCCAGTGCGCGGCGGAAATGTGCCTTGCCGGTCAGACCGCGCGCACGCTGCGCGTCCGCATTCGTCGCACCGATGGCTTTGAGTTCACGCATGAGGTCGGCGGCGACGGTATAGCGCAGGGTGAAATGCTCGGTGTCGAGCACGGGATCGCGGAAACCCGCCGCGATGAGCGCGTCGCCGACCTGGCCGATGTGCGCGAACGTGCTGACGTGGGGCGCGGCGTCGGCGGCGGCCCAGGCCGCGCGCAATTCATGCAGCGTATCGGGTCCGAACGTGGAGAACGCAAGATAACCGCCCGGCCGCAGCACGCGGCGGAACTCGGCGAACAGCGCTGGCAGGTCATCGATCCACTGGATGCACAGGTTGGAGAACAGCACGTCGACGCTGGCATCCGGCAGCGGCAGCGCGCGCGCATCCGCGCACACGCGCCCGAGCGGGCGCCGCCAGCCGGGCCGCGCCTGGCGCAGCATCGGCAAGGCGAGGTCGAGTGCAATTACCTGCGCGGAACGGAAGCGCTTGCGCAGCAGCGCGCTGCCGTGGCCGGGTCCGCAGCCGACATCGAGGACGCGCGCCGCAGTACCGGAAAAATATTCCAACCGCTCGATCAGGCGCGCCTCGATCTTGCGCTGCAAGGCCGCGTTGCGCGTGTAGGTTTTTGCGGCGCGGCCGAAGGCGCGGCGGATCTGGCGGGGATCGAACGGACTCATGCGGCAAGGCTTCCGGCAAACGTGGCGATGGCATCCGCGACTTCCGCGG
>DATIVQ010000287.1:0-2645 GCA_035465735.1 Rudaea sp. | reverse complement strand
GATTTCACCCGCTCGGCCTGTCCCGGCATGATGAAGGTGCGGCCGACATAGCGGTTCTTGACGAAGCCTTCGCGCATCGGGATCCCGAGCGTCTGCTCCAGCGAACTCGCCGCGGTGCGCGCGGTGTCGGGAATCGGGATCACCGCATCGATGTCGTGATCGGGTTTCAGGCGCGCAATCTTCGCGGCCAGGCGCTCGCCCATGCGCAGGCGCGCCTTGTACACGGAAACGTTCTCGATCATCGAATCCGGCCGCGCCAGGTACACGTATTCGAAGATGCACGGCGCATGCGGAAAGCCTTCGGCGCAGTGGCGGCTGTGCAGGCGGCCGTCCAGCGTCAACAGCACGGCCTCGCCAGGCGCGACGTCGCGCAGGCGGCGGAAGCCGAGGATATCCAGCGCCACCGACTCGGACGCGACCGCGTATTCCTTGCCCTCGCCGGTATCGCGCTCGCCGAGCACCAGCGGACGGATGCCGTACGGATCGCGGAACGCCACGATGCCGTAGCCGAGCAGCAGCGAGACGATGGCATAGCCGCCGCGCGCGCGCGCGTGCACACCGGCGACCGCCTTGAAGATGTGATCCGGCATGAGCGCGTGGCGCTCCTGGATCTGCAACTCGTGGGCAAGGATATTGAGCAGGATTTCCGAATCCGAATCCGTGTTGATATGGCGGCGGTCGTCCTCGTACATTTCGCGGCGCAGGGCCTCGGTGTTGACCAGGTTGCCGTTGTGGCCGAGCGCGATGCCGTAAGGCGAGTTCACGTAGAAGGGCTGCGCTTCAGCGGTGCTTTCCGAACCCGCGGTCGGATAGCGGCAGTGGCCGATGCCGATGCGGCCGCGCAGCTTGAGCATGTCCGCGGTGCCGAACACGTCGCGCACCAGTCCCGCGCCCTTGTGCAGGCGCAGGCGCTCACCGTCGACCGTGGCGATGCCGGCGGCATCCTGGCCGCGGTGCTGCAGGACGGTCAGGGCGTCGTATAGCGAGGCCGCGACTTCGGATTTTCCGACGATGCCGATGATGCCGCACATGGATGATTCGCCTCTTTTATCAAACCGCCGAATGGTTGTGGGAATCCGGCAACTTCTGCGGTGCGGCCGGTATCTGCGGCAGGATACCGCGCAAATCAAGGTACTTGGTGGCTTCCGGCGGCAGCCGCGCCGACAGCCATTGTGCGTAGCCCTGGAACGCCGGCAGCAGCTGCGACTGGTGCCACCACGGATCGCGCGGCAGCGGCGTGAAGCCGAGCAGCAGCACCGTGATGGTGACCAGCGCCAGCCCGCGCACGAGTCCGAAAACCATGCCGAGCAGGCGGTCGCTGCCCGACAGTCCGCTGCCAGCGACAAGCTTGCGCATCAGATAACTCACGATTCCGCTCGCCAGCAGTATCGCGAGAAAACAAAGTCCGTAGCCGAGCAACAGGCGAATCGATGGCTCCTCAATCGCCGTCATCCGTGCCGCGACGGCATCGCCGAATTGCCAGGCGAACCAGAACGCCAGCACCCAACCCGCCAACGCCAGCACCTCGCCGATGAAACCGCGCATCAGTCCGATCAGCACGGACAGGCCAAGCGCGGCGAGAATGCAGTAATCGGCCCAATTCATGCCACAACCCCTATCCAATTCTTGCTGCGCAAGAGTTGGATCGCCCCCTTGACTCAAGGGGGCAAAATGCCAGCTGCACCCTCATGGCTGGGTCACTATCATTCCCTTCACTTTCAATTTCGCATCGATGTCGCCGCGCGCCTTGTCGGCGCCGGCGCGATCGGCATACGGGCCGGCACGGACTTTCCACAGCATTGCATCGCCCGCGCCTGCGCGTTCGACGAATCCGGCGAAGGACGCGGCTCGCAGGCGATCGCGCAACTTGTTCGCCTCGGCCTCGGACTTGAACGCGCCCAACTGCACTGCCCAGCCACCGGCGCGATTGGCCGGCAATGCGCTCGCGGGCGCGTCCGTTGCCGGCTGCGCCGCGGCGGCGAGTTCGACCACGCTGCTCGGCACTTTCGGCGCGGCCTGCTTGATCTTCAGGCGCGCGGTTTCCGCGGCGGCGCGATCCCCGTAGGGTCCGACGCGCACGCGCTGCATGGACTTGCCCTGGTAATCGGCGGCCTCGTCGTAAGCGGCGAATCCGCGCTTCTTCAGCGTGGCGACCAGCGCATCAGCATGGCCGCGGTCGGCGTAAACGCCCAGATGCACGACGAAGCGACCTTCTGCTGCCGCTGCACTCGGCGGCGGAGACGCGGGTGGCGCGGGCTTCGCTGTCTCGGCATGGACCGGCGCCGACTTCGGCGCTGCATCGGCCGGCTTCGCGACGCTCGGGGCGGAATTCTCCGGATGCGCGTCGACGGTCGGCGCCGCATGCGTATCCACGGTCACGACCTTGTCCGGATTGGCGACCGGGGCAGCGGCCGATTCCGAGCCAGTCACCGGCAGGGTGCGCGTCTGGAAATCGCGGTCGGGCGGCTTGGGAATGTCGAGGTTCAACGTCGTGTTCTGCGGCTGCGGCGGCGCATTGCCCAGGAACATGGGCACGAAGATCACGGCCAGCGCAATCAGCACGGCGGCGCCGATCAGGCGTTGTTTCAGTGCGGAATCCATGAGCGGCTCCTCGACGGATGCTGCAATTATACCCGCTTGCCTCA
>DATIVQ010000286.1:0-10244 GCA_035465735.1 Rudaea sp. | reverse complement strand
GGACAATGTGGCGCCGCTGGCATCTGAACGGAATCCCAGAAGAACATCCATGCGTCTTACCACGATCAAGCTGTCCGGATTCAAATCCTTCGTCGATCCGACCATCCTGCACCTGCCGACCAACATGACCGGCGTGGTCGGGCCGAACGGCTGCGGCAAGTCCAACATCATCGACGCGATCCGCTGGGTCATGGGCGAGAGCGCGCCGACGCGCCTGCGCGGCGACTCGCTCGCCGACGTTATTTTTTCCGGCTCGACCGGGCGCAAGCCGGTCGGCACCGCTTCGGTGGAACTGATTTTCGACAACTCCGACGGCCTCGTCGTCGGCGAATACGCCAAGTACAACGAGATTTCGGTCAGGCGCCAGGCCAGTCGCGACGGCCAGTCGCAGTATTTCCTCAACGGCGCGCGCTGCCGCCGCCGCGACATCACCGATCTTTTCCTCGGCACGGGCCTGGGCGCGCGCAGCTATTCGATCATCGAGCAGGGCATGATCTCGGAGATCATCTCGGCACATCCGGACGAATTGCGCGGGCATCTGGAAGAGGCCGCGGGCATCTCCAAGTACAAGGAGCGGCGCAAGGAAACCGAGAGCCGCATCAAGGCCACGCGCGAGAACCTCGAGCGTCTGAACGATGTGCGCGAGGAGGTCGACAAGCAGCTCGACCACCTCAACCGCCAGGCCAAGGCCGCCGCGCGCTGGCAGGAACTGAAAGCCGAACACGGTCAGCGCGAATCGGAATTGCGCGGCGTGCATTACCGTGCGATCGCCGGCGAGATCGACGAGCATCATCACGCGCTGGCGCAAGCTGACATCGCGATCGAGGGATTCGTCGCCGAGCAACGCCAGGTCGAGGCGCAGATCGAAGCGCATCGCGAAAAACATCAGGCCGCGACGGATCATCTGAACCAGATACAGGGCGAGGTCTATCGCATCGGTGGCGAAATCGCCCGCGTCGAGCAGCAGATCCAGCACAACAAGGAATTGCACGAACGCCTGGAACGTGCGCGTGAGGAAACCGAGAGAGCCCGCGCAGAACTCGGCGAGCACATCGGCGGCGACCAGCAGCAGATCGAATTGCTGCGTGTCGCGCTGGCCGAAGGCGAACCCAGGCTTGCTGCACTCAACGAAGCAGCGGCAAGAACCGCCGAGGCGCAACGCGATGCCGAAGCGAAACTCGCCGAGTGGCAAGCACAATGGGACGCCTACGCCAAGTCCTCCGGCGAGGCCTCGAAGGAAGCCGAAGTCGAACGCACGCGCCTGGACTACCTCGACAAGCAGGCGCTGGAGACGGCGCGCCGGCTTGAAGCCCTGCAGGCGGAAAAGCGCGGCGCGGATTTCGATGCGCTGAGCGAGCAACTCGCCAAGCTCACCGCCGAACACGAAGCGCACAAGCAAACGGTTGAATCGCATACGCGCCTGCTCGACGAGCGCCGCGGCGCGCACGAGCAGGTGATGGAAACCGAGCGTGCGAATGCTTCCGCGCTGAACGAGGCGCGCACGCGTTTGCAGGGTTTGCGCGGCAGGCTGGCCTCTCTGGAGGCACTGCAACACGCTGCGTTGGGACAGGAGAAATCCGCCGCCAGCGAATGGCTGGCCAAACTGGGTCTGGACAGATCGCGCCGCCTCGGCGAAGTCCTGCAGGTTGAAGCGGGCTGGGAAACCGCAGTAGAGACCGTGCTCGGCGGCTTGCTCGAAGGCGTGCTCGCCGATGCGCCGCACGACCACCTCGCCGATCTGGCCGGCGTGCGCGAAGCGGATCTGGCGCTGATCGCCTCGCATGCAGCGGGTCCGGCTCCAGCCGGAACCCTGGCTGCAGCGGTACGCGGGCCGCAGGCGGCCATCGATGTGCTATCCCGGGTGCGCGTGGCGGAATCGCTGGACGACGCGCAGCGCGTTGGGGCGAGCCTGGGCGCACACGAATCGGTTATCACCCGCGACGGCGTCTGGCTCGGTGCCGGTTATGCACGCGTGCTGCGCCGCGGCGGCGCGCAGGCGGGCATGCTCGCGCGCGAACGCGAAATCCAGAGCCTGCGCGGCGAGATCGCACAGGCGCAGGCGCGCGTGGATCAGCTCACCGCCGAGATCGACGCGATCAAATCGCGCAAGACGGAAGCGGAAAGCGCGCGCGATGACGCGCAGCGCGAACTGTATGTCGCGCACCGCCGCGTTGCCGAACTCGCCGGCCAGATGCAAAGCCACGGCGGCCGCATCGAGACAGCGCGCTCGCGCGTGGTCAAGATCGACGAAGAAATCACTGGGTTGCAGGCGCGCACGCAGGCCGACGAGGCCGCCACGCGCGAGGCCCGTGCACGTCTCGAACAAGCCGTCGCACGCATGGGCGAGCAGGAACAGCGCCGCCAGCATCTGGACAGCGAACGTCGCCGCCTGCTCGAAGCGCGCGAGGAAGCGCGCATGAACGCGCGCGAAGCCGGCGAACAGGCGCACCAGCACGCGCTCGGCATCGAATCCAAACGCACCGGCGTGGCCGCGCTCGAACAGGCGCTGCTGCGCATGAACAGCCAGCTTGCCCAGCTCGAAGCGCGCAAGACCGAGATCGCGCAGCAGCTTGAATCCAGTCGCGCACCGCTGGCCGGCATCGAAGCCGAGCGCCAGACCTACCTCAACCAGCGCCTGCTCGTCGACAAGCAACTGGTCGAGGCACGCAAGGGCGTGGAAGAGCGTGACAACGAATTCCGCGGCTACGAGACCGAACGCCATCGCATCGAACACTTGCTGTCGCAACAGCGCGAAGCGCATGCCGAGCGGCGCCTGATGCACCAGAGCCTGCAGATGCGTGCCGCGCAGTTGCAGGAAGCGATCGCCGCGGCGGGCCATGACCTGCAAGCCGTTCTCGAGGCGCTGCCCGCAGGTGCGGATCCCGCCGAATGGCAGCAGCAGCTCGAAACGCTGGATGCCAAGATCAAGCGCCTGGAGCCGGTGAATCTGGCGGCGATTTCCGAATTCGAGGAGCAATCGCAGCGCAAGACCTATCTCGATGCGCAGCTCACCGATCTCAACACCGCGCTGGAAACCCTCGAAGGCGCGATCAAGAAGATCGACCGCGAGACGCGCCAGCGGTTCAAGGAGACCTTCGACCGCGTCAATACCGGCTTGCAGGAGCTCTTCCCGCGACTCTTCGGCGGCGGCCACGCCTTCCTCGAACTCACCGGCGAGGATCTGCTCGATGCGGGCGTGTCGATCATGGCGCGTCCGCCGGGCAAGCGCGTCACCAACATCTCGCTGCTGTCCGGTGGCGAGAAGGCGCTTTCCGCCGTCGCGCTGGTTTTCGCGATCTTCCGCCTGAATCCCGCGCCGTTCTGCCTGCTCGACGAGGTCGATGCGCCGCTCGACGAGGCCAACGTCGGTCGTTTTTCGCAACTCGTCACAGAGATGAGCGAGCGCGTGCAATTCCTGTTCGTGACGCACAACAAGGCGACGATGGAAGCCGCGCACCAGCTCTGCGGCGTGACCATGCGCGAGCCGGGCGTTTCGCGCCTGGTGCAGGTGGACCTGGCCGAAGCGGCTAAACTGGCGGGTGCCGCCTAGCCGCCGGGAGAACGCGCATGAGCTGGAACGCATCGGTCGGAATTCCGCTCGCCATCGTCGGCGCGCTCGTGTTCGCGTTGATTTACTGGTTCGGGCGCCCGCAAAGACCGGGGCAGGGACGGCGCATGGTTGCGCCGCGCGATTCCGGCGAGCGCATCGAACCGACGTTCGGCGATGCGGCCGGCGGCGATGCCGTGGTGTTCGATGCGGAACAAGGCGAACTCGATGTCGGCATGCGCGAAGAATTGCAGCGCCTGGGTTCGGCGATCGCTTCCAAGCGCGGCGAGGATGGCAAGGCGGCCGTCGCGAGGCCTGCGGCCGGTACGCGTCCGGAGCAGCCGATCGAGCGCATCGTCACGTTGTTTGTCGCCGCGCCGGCAGAGTCTGACTTCCACGGACCGGATCTCGTCGTCGCCGCAGAGAAGGCAGGACTGGACTTCGGCGACCTGGGAATCTTCCACCGCCTGCTATCCGGCAAGCCCGAGGCCGGCCCGGTGTTCAGCATGGCCAACATGGTCAAGCCCGGCAGGTTCGACATGAGCCAGATCGAATCCCTGCGCACCCCGGGCGTGAGTTTCTTCATGACCCTGCCCGGCCCGATGTCCGCGCTCGACGCGTGGGAAGCGATGCTGCCCACCGCGCAGCGCCTGGCCGAACTGCTCGACGGCCGCGTGCTCGACGAGGAACGCAACGCGCTCGGTCGCCAGCGCATCGCGCATCTGCGCGACGAACTGCGCGCCTGGGACCGCAAGCAGGAACGCAACCAGATCCGTCCGCGATGAAGGCAGCACCGAACCGATGATTTCCGCAACCGAAGCACTCGAACGCCTGCGCGAAGGCAACCGCCGATTTGCTTCCGAATCCCGCCTTGGCGGCATGCACGACCGCCAGACGCGTCGCCGCGAACTGGCGTCAGGACAGGAACCCTTCGCCACCATCCTGGGCTGCTCGGACTCGCGCGTGCCGGCCGAGATCATCTTCGACCAGGGCCTGGGCGATCTGTTCGTGATCCGCGTCGCCGGCAACATCATCGCGCCGTCGTTGGTCGGCAGCGTCGAATTCGCGGCAGCGCGTTTCGGCACGCCATTGGTCGTCGTACTGGGGCATACGCAGTGCGGCGCCATCGCCGCCACGGTCGAAGAACTGACCCAGCAGGGCGGGGCGCAATCGCCGAACCTGCTGTCCATTGTCAACCGCGTGCGGCCGAGCGTGCTGCCGCTGATGAATACCGAATTGCGCCACGATCTCGATGCCCTCAGCCGCGAGGCGGTGCGCGCGAACATCCGTGCCTCGGCCAACCACCTGCGCCACGGTTCCGAACTCATGGAAAACCTGATCGAACAGAAAGGTTTTCGCGTGGTCGGCGCGGAGTATTCGTTGGAAACGGGCGTGGTCGATTTCTTCGACCTGGGTTAGTGCGGTCTTCAGTAGTGTGTTTGTTCTAGCCGGTACGGATAACTTTGCCTCAGCGCCGCATCGCGGCGGATTCCAGACCAAGAGGTACAACATGGCTACCAAGCGCAACAAGAATCAGACGAATTCCACCGCCGACAAGGCCCATGCCGTGTGGCTGGCTGGACTCGGCGCGGTTTCCATCGCACAGAAGCGCGGCACGGAACTCCTTTCCGGACTTGCCGCCGAAGGCCGCGATTTCCAGGCCCGCGCGCAACAGCTGGTGCGCGAAGTCCGCACCGACGCCACGGTACACGTGAAGGGCGTGGTCGCGCCGTTGCGGATGGATTTCAAACGCAACGCCGCCAAGCTCGGTGCCGCGGTGCAGAACGCGGTCGCCGGCGTGTTGGCGAAGCTCGGAATTCCGTCCAAAGCCGATATCGAAGCCCTGAGCCAGCGCATGAGCGCGCTGAGCAAGCAGCTCAAAGCCGCGAAATAATCGAATCGCACTCCAACGATTTGCGGCCGCCCTGCGCGGCCGTTTTTTTATCTGCGGTAGGCCTGGGCGAGCGTGTTCAGATGCGCGCGTTCCGCATCGCGCAGGAACGGCGCGATCAACAGCATCACCTGATAGATGCCTTGGCTCAGATCGTTTTGCATGGGCTCGGGATTGACCCCGCGCACGGCGTGGTAGTTGAGCCAGAACGTGGCCACCAGCAAGACGTTTTCGGCGGTGGCATGAATCTCGTCCGGGGTCGCGCGCAGGATCTCGGCCTCGGCCAGGCCCTTGAGCACGGTCTCGGCGCTCGTCGCGGCGCGATTGAGGATGCGCGCGAAACGCTGCCGCAGCTTGCGATTGCGTGCAAGGATGTCGACGAGGTCGCGGTACAGGAAGCGGTATTCCCACATGCATTCGAAGACGAGGTGCAGTTGCAGCCAGACGTCTTCGAGATTCGGCAGGCGGCCTTCCGGCGCGACCAGCGCATCGTCCATGCGCGCCTCGTAGCGTGCGAACAGGCGCTCGACAATGTCGTCCTTGTTGCGGTAGTGGTAGTACAGGTTGCCGGGACTGATGCCGAGCTCGTCGGCAATGTGATTGGTGGTGACGTTCGGTTCGCCCTGGACGTTGAACATCGCCAGACTGGCGTCAAGGATGCGCTCGCGGGTTTGGTTCGCCGCCATCGCCGCAGGCGCGCCGGTCAGCCGCGCAATTTCTTGACCAGGTCGACGTACTTCTGCATCGCCTCGTCAGCCTTCATGCCCTTGAGCTTTGTCCAGGCCTCGTATTTGGCGGTACCTACGAAATCGAAGAATCCCGGCTTCGGGCCGGACACGTCGCCGTCGGAGCCCTGCTTGAACAGCGCGTAGAGCTTGAGCAGGGTGTCGTTGTCGGGGCGTTCGTCGAGTTTCTTGACGTCTTCGGCGGCGGTCGCGAACTTGGATTTCAGGTCGGCCATGTCATTCCCCGGGCATATGCGAACGGCTGCGGCGGTGGACAATGGCAAAAGCGAACGGGCGTGTCAAACGGGCGTTGGCTTTGCTATCTTTGCATCCTGCATTGTGGGGGCTCAGGCCATGACCTATTTCGTGACGGGCGCGACCGGTTTCATCGGGCGTCATCTGCTGGAACATCTGCTGGCGCGCAAGGGTGAGGTGCACTGCCTCGTGCGCAAGGGTTCGCAAACGAAGTTCGAGGAACTGCGCGAACGATTTGGCGCCGAGGGCAATCGCCTGATCGCGGTTGCCGGCGACCTGACCAAACCGATGCTGGGATTGACGCCGGCGCAGCGCAAGGCACTCACGGGCAAGGTCAAGCACTTCTTCCATCTCGCCGCTATCTACGATCTCGCCGCCGATGCGGACAGCCAGATCGCCGCGAATGTCGAGGGTACGCGGCATGCGCTGGAACTCGCCACCACAATGAAAGCCGGCTGCTTCCACTATGCCAGTTCCATTGCCGTTGCCGGTTTGTATCCTGGCGTGTTCCGCGAGGACATGTTCGCCGAAGCGGAGAACCTCGATCACCCGTATTTCCGCACCAAGCACGATGCCGAGGCGCTGGTGCGCGAGGCAAAGATCAAGCATCGCATCTACCGTCCGGCGGTCGTGCTGGGCAGTTCAAAAACCGGCGAGATCGATAAGATCGACGGGCCATATTACTTTTTCCGCGCGCTCAAGAAACTGCGCGCAGCGCTGCCGGCGTGGATGCCGACGATCGGTCTGGAAGGCGGCCGCGTGAACATGGTGCCGGTGGATTACGTGGTCGCGGCGATGGATCACATTGCGCACAAGCCGGGCCTCGACGGCGGTTGCTTCCATCTCACCGATCCGGCGCCGCGCCGCATCGGCGAGGTGCTCAACATCTTCGCGCGCGCTGGCCATGCGCCGCAGATGACCATGCGCCTGGACGCGCGCATGTTCGGCTTTATCCCGACCGTGATCAAACAAGCGCTGGCCGGGTTGCCCCCGGTCAAGCGCTTCACCGGCGCGATGCTGCGCGATCTCGGCATTCCCGCCGCGGCGATGCGCATGATCAACTATCCCACGCGCTTCGATTGCCGCGAAACCGAACGCGCGCTCAAGGGCACGAAGATCCGCGTGCCGAACCTGCCTGATTACGCATGGCGCCTGTGGGATTACTGGGAGCGCCATCTGGACCCGGACCTGTTCGTCGATCACTCGCTGTCGGGCAAGGTGCGCGGACGCACCGTGCTGGTTACAGGCGGCTCCTCGGGCATCGGCAAGGCGGCGGCGCTGAAGATCGCCGGCGCCGGGGCGAAGGTGCTGATCTGCGCGCGCGGCGAGGACGAACTCAACGCCACGCGCAGGGAGATCGTCGACGCGGGTGGTATCTGCCACGCGTATATCGCGGATCTGGCAGACCAGAAATCCTGCGACGATTTGCTGCAGAAGGTGCTTGCCGATCACGAGGGTGTGGATATTTTGATCAACAATGCCGGCCGCTCGATCCGGCGCGCGATTGCCGCCAGCTACGACCGATTCCACGATTTCGAGCGCACCATGCAGCTCAATTATTTCGGTTCGCTGCGCTTGATCATGGGATTCCTGCCAGGCATGGCCGAGCGCCATCGCGGTCACATCATCAATATTTCCTCGATCGGCGTGCTCACCAATGCGCCACGTTTTTCCGCCTATGTCGCATCCAAGGCGGCGCTGGATGCGTTCTCGCGTTGCGCGCAGGCGGAGTTTTCCGACAACGGCATCCACTTCACCACGATCAACATGCCGCTGGTGAAAACGCCGATGATCGCACCGACCAAGATGTACGAATCGGTGCCGACGTTATCGCCGGACGAAGCGGCAGAAATGATCATCGAGGCGATCATCGAGCGCCCGGTGCGCATGGCGACGCGGCTGGGCACGTTCGCGCAGATTTTCTATGCCCTGGCGCCGCGCGCGTACGAAATCCTGATGAACACGGCGTTCCGCCTGTTCCCCGATTCGGCTGCTGCCAAGGGCATGAAAGGGCGCGGCGAGATCGAGGCGCAGCCGACCAGCGAACAAGTTGCCTTCGCGTCGCTTATGCGCGGAGTTCACTGGTAGAAAATCTCGCATGCGATGCCTTGAATGGACTCGCATGCGAGATTTTCTGGTGAGGCAGGATGCCGACGAGAAAGCGCCACAGATGGCCCCTTCTTCACTTCAGCTCGATCGGCGCTTTTCCCGTCGCCTTCAACTTCGCATTCAGCGCTGCCAGATCGCGCAACTTCAATTGATCCCAAGCTTTCAGCTGCGCATCGATCATCGGCACCAGCGCCTTGAAACCGTTTTGCGCGTCGACGGACGGCGCGGCATCGGCGCCATCCACAGCGCCTTGCAGTTTGGCCAGCGCACCGGCAAGGAATTTGAAATTGTGCGTATCGCGCGGCGGGTAGGCCCAGGCATTGTGCGGGTTCGGCGCTTCGCGTGCGCCTGAGAGCGCCGCCGCACGTTCGCGCAGCATGTCGATTTCGCGGCCAAAGCCCTTGTCCCCCGCGTGCGCTCTCTTCAATGCCTGAACGAGCGCGTCAGCCTCGCGCGCGGCAGCGGCGACCCGCGTGTTTTGCGCCTGGATCGACTGCGCCAAGGTGAACTCTTGTGCATAGGCCGTGGCCGGCAAGTTCACGCGCGGATCGGCCAGCACGTGCAGCGGTTGATCCTGCTTGACTCCATCCACGGTCAGCACCACACGGTAATCGCCGGGTGGCGCGAACAGACCATCCGCCCAGGGATCGGACTTCTCGCTCGATGGCGGCGCCGGGTAATGCAGCGGCCAGACAAAACGATGCGTGCCAGCAGCAGAGGATAAAGCGTTGGGGACGACCGTCCATTCCGGCGCGGTCGGGGACTTCGACGGATCGACGGATGGGACTGCGTCGGCACTGGAATAATGCCGGACCCGTGCACCATTCGAATCGAGAATATCCAGTGTAACCGGCGACTTGGATGCGGTTTTCAACGTGTAGTCGAGATAAGCGCCCAAGGGTGGATTTGCCGCCATCGGCTCGTCTTTGGGCATCGGCGTACCGGTGAATTCCGGCAGGCGGATGCGATAGGCCGGCTCGGGTTTGTACAGCCAGAATGCGGCGTTCCTGCTCTTGTCGTCGAGCTGACGCAGCGAAGAAGCATCGTCCATGATCCAGATGCCGCGGCCGTGTGTGGCCAGTATCAGATCGGCATCATGGATGGCGATGTCGCGCACCGAGGTAACCGGCAGGTTTTGTTGCAACGGCTGCCAGCGATCGCCGTCGTTGAAGGACACATACACGCCGCGTTCCGTGCCGGCGTAAAGCAGGCCACGGCGCACCGGATCGGCGCGCACCACGTTCACCGGCTGATCGGCAGGGATTCCGGCGACGATGGCCTGCCAGCTCTTGCCGCCGTCGTGGGTGCGGTAGATGTAGGGTCGGCGATCGTCGAGGCGATGACGATCGACGGCCGCGTAAGCACTATCCGCGTCGAATGCCGACGCATCGATGATGCCGACTTTCGACCACGGCGCGAGCGGCTTCGGCGTGACATCGTCCCAATGTTTGCCGCCGTCGTGGGTGCGCCAGATCAGGCCATCGTCGGTGCCGGCCCAGATCAGACCGTCGGCGACAGGCGAGGGTGCGAGCGCATAGACCACGCCGCGGCGTGGACCCTGACCGAGGTTGTCGGCGGCGGTCGCGGCGTCGAGCGTCTTCGGCACGCCCGGATCCTTGCGCGTGAGGTCGGGGCTGATCGGCTGCCAGTGTTCCCCGTGATCGTCGGTGCGGAACACGCGCTGGTTGGCGAAATACAGTACGTGCGGCTGGCGCGG
>DATIVQ010000285.1:0-3150 GCA_035465735.1 Rudaea sp. | reverse complement strand
TTCGAGGGCGCGCCGTGCTCGGACCTGGACAAGGACACCAAGGAAAACGGCACGCTGGGCAAGGTCAACCTCACCTACAAGCTCGATGCTGACAAGATGATCTATGCGACCTGGTCGCAGGGCTTCCGGCCCGGCGGCATCAACCGGCGCGGCTCGCTGCCGCCATACCAGTCCGACAAGCTCGACAACTTCGAATTCGGCTGGAAGACCGAATGGCTGGATCATCACCTGCTGTGGAACGGCGCGGTGTTCCAGGAGAAATGGAAGAACTTCCAGTTCTCGCTGCTCGGCCAGAACGGCCTGACCGAGATCAAGAACGCTAACCAGGCGCGCATCCGCGGTCTGGAGACGAGCCTGGGCTGGGCCGTCAACTACAATCTCACCGTATCGGCCGGACTGTCGTTGTACGACGCGGTGCTGACCGAAGATTATTGCGGCACCACCGATGCCAACGGCAACCCCATCACCGTTTGCACCGATCCGCAAGCGCCTTCCGGCACGCGCCTGCCGCTGACCGCGCGCGAGAAGGGCAACATCACGGCACGCTACAGCTTCGATTTCCACGGCATGGACAGCTACCTGCAGGCTGCGGGGTTCTTCGAGGGCCGCCGCGGCACCGACCTGCGCCTGCACGAGAACGCGATCATCGGCGACATGCCCGGCTACGGCACGGTGGATCTGTCCGCGGGTTTCAAGAAGAACCTGTGGTCGTTCGATGTTTATCTGAAGAACGCGTTCGACAACCGCGGTCAGTTGGCGCGCTACGCCGAGTGCGCGACCGATACCTGCGGCGCGCAGACCTACATCGTGCCGGTGCAACCGCGCACGATCGGGGTTCGCGTAACGCGCGATTTCTGACCCTCGTCGACACGTAATGCAAAAGCCCGGCGCAAGGCCGGGCTTTTGTTTCTGCGTTCATCCATGAGCGCAAGAGTCAACAAGCAGCCGTCCGTGGCCGCACTCATCAACAAAACCTCATTTCTTCGCGAACACCAGCCGGCCGTTTGCCGCGTCCACCGCCACCGTGTCGCCGGGGTGGAACTTGCCTTCGAGGATTTCCCGGGCCAGCGGATTTTCCAGTTGCTGCTGGATCGCACGCTTGAGCGGACGCGCGCCGTAGACCGGGTCGAAACCGATGTTGCCGAGCAGGTCGAGCGCCTTGTCCGAGATCGTCAGTGCCAGCTGGCGTTCGGTCAGGCGCTTGCCCAGGTACGCGCACTGGATGCGCGCAATCTGGCGGATCTGCGCCTTGTCGAGTGCGCGGAACACCACGATCTCGTCGAGGCGATTGATGAACTCCGGGCGGAAGTGCGCCTGCACCACGCCCATCACCGCCGCCTTCATCTTGGTGTAGTCCTCTTCCGAGTCCCCGGTGTATTCCTGTATTTGCTGCGAGCCGAGGTTGCTCGTCATCACGACCACGGTATTGCGAAAATCCACGGTGCGACCCTGGCCGTCGGTAAGGCGGCCATCGTCGAGCACCTGCAGCAGCACGTTGAACACGTCGTGGTGCGCCTTCTCGACCTCGTCGAGCAGGATCACGCTGTACGGGCGCCGGCGCACGGCTTCGGTGAGATAGCCGCCTTCCTCGTAACCGACGTAGCCCGGCGGCGCACCGATCAGGCGCGCGACGGAGTGCTTCTCCATGAACTCGCTCATGTCGATGCGCACCAGCGCTTCGGTCGAATCGAACAGGAATTCCGCGAGCGCCTTGGTGAGCTCGGTCTTGCCCACGCCCGTGGGGCCGAGGAACAGGAACGAGCCGTTCGGACGGTTCGGATCGGACAGGCCCGCGCGCGCGCGCCGGATCGCATCCGCCACCGCGTGCACGGCCTCGTCCTGACCGACCACGCGCTTGTGCAACTCGTCTTCCATGCGCAGCAGCTTGTCGCGCTCGCCTTCGAGCATTTTCGATACCGGGATGCCGGTCCAGCGGCTGACGACCTGCGCTATCTCCTCCGCGGTCACGCGCTGTTGCAGCAATTTAAAGCCCTTGGCCTCGGCTTCCTGCGCGGCGTGCAGTTGTTTTTCCAATTGGGGAATCTTCCCGTACTGGATTTCCGCGACCTTGGCGAGGTCGCCATGGCGCTGCGCGGATTCGATCTCCGCGCGCGCCGCTTCGATGTGTTCCTTGATCTTCGTCGTGCCCTGCACCGCGGCCTTCTCAGCCTTCCAGATTTCGTTCAAGTCGGAAAACTCGCGGTCGAGTTTGGCGATGTCGGTTTCAAGGTCGGCGAGGCGCTTCTTCGATTCGGCGTCCTTTTCCTTCTTCAACGCCTCGCGCTGAATCTTGAGCTGGATCAAGCGGCGCTCCAGTCGATCGAGTTCCTCGGGCTTCGAGTCGATTTCCATGCGGATGCGCGAAGCCGCCTCGTCCATGAGATCGATGGCCTTGTCCGGCAGTTGGCGGTCGGAGATGTAGCGATTACTCAGGGTCGCCGCGGCGACGATGGCCGGGTCGGTGATCTCCACGCCGTGGTGCACGGCGTAGCGTTCCTTCAGGCCGCGCAGGATCGCGATGGTGTCCTCGACCGTTGGCTCGCCGACGAAGACTTTCTGGAAGCGGCGCTCCAGCGCGGCATCCTTCTCGATGTACTTGCGATATTCGTCGAGCGTGGTCGCGCCGATGCAATGCAGCTCGCCACGCGCGAGCGCGGGCTTGAGCATGTTGCCTGCGTCCATCGCGCCCTCGGCCTTGCCGGCGCCGACCATGGTGTGCAGCTCGTCGATGAACAGGATGATGTTGCCTTCTTCCTTGGCCAGATCCTTGAGTACAGCTTTCAGGCGTTCCTCGAATTCGCCACGGAATTTCGCGCCGGCGATCAGGGCGCCCATGTCGAGCGCGAGCACGCGGCGGCCCTTGAGACCCTCCGGAACCTCGCCGTTGACGATGCGCTGGGCAAGTCCTTCGACGATCGCGGTCTTGCCCACGCCCGGTTCGCCGATCAACACTGGATTGTTCTTTGTGCGCCGCTGCAGCACCTGGATAACGCGGCGGATTTCCTCGTCGCGGCCGATCACGGGATCGAGTTTCGATTTCTCGGCGCGCGCAGTCAGGTCGATGGTGTATTTCTCCAGCGCCTGGCGCTGGTCCTCGGCATTTTCGTTTTCCACTTTTTCGCCTCCGCGCATGCGTTCGATGGCGCTTTC
>DATIVQ010000284.1:0-8771 GCA_035465735.1 Rudaea sp. | reverse complement strand
GAACTGGCGCAACGATTGACGCAATTGCTGCGCGATGTGCAATCGCGCGGCAGGGAATCGGGACACGGGACAAGGTAAACACGATGAAGGCTGCCGGATCGATGCGTAGCAAGTGGGGATTGGGACTCGTGCTGACAGCCGTCGCCGGCGCCGCGCATGCGCTGGCGGAGCCGTGGCAGCTGAACATGTCGCCGGGCGTGACGCAGACCTCGCGCGAGGTCTATCACATACACATGATCGGTTTTTACGTGTGCTGCGCGATCGGCGTGGTGGTGTTCGGCGCCATGATCGTCGCCATGTTCAAGTTCCGCAAATCCAAGGGCGCGGTCGCCGCTACCTGGAGCCACAGCACGGTTGCGGAAACGATCTGGACCGTGGTGCCGATCCTGATCCTGGTTTCGCTGGCCTGGCCGGCGACCAAGGTCATGGTCAAGATGGCCTACACCGAAAAATCCGACATGACGGTGAAGATCACCGGCTACCAGTGGAAATGGGGCTACGACTATATCAACTTCGGCGACAAACCCTACCACGTGCACTTCATCTCGCGCATCGATACGCGCTCGGACAGGACCCGCGAGTTGCATTCGGGCCTGGATCCCTGGGCGGTGAAGGACAAGGACTACGCCGGCAAGGAGCAGAACACCTACCTGCTCGATGTCGACCATCCGCTGGTGCTGCCGACCGACACCAAGATCCGCTTCATCGTCACCGGCGACGACGTGATCCACGCCTGGTGGGTGCCGCAGCTGGGCTGGAAGCAGGACGCGATCCCGGGAATCATCAACGACGACTGGACCAACATCCACGAGCCGGGCATCTACCGCGGCCAGTGCGCCGAATTGTGCGGCCAGGACCATGGCTTCATGCCGATCGTGGTCAAGGCCGTGCCGAAGGCCGAATTCACGAAATGGCTGGATGAACAGGAAGCGCTGGCGGTGAAGGCCAATGCGCCGGCCGCTCCGGCCGCGCCAGCGTCGACCGCCGCCACCGCCGCACCGGCGCCTGCAGCCAGCGCATCGAAAGGTTGAATCGAGAAAATTGATGAGTGCGGGCAGGAAGCCCGCTTTGTGATCTTCGCCAGTACGGATGCTGGCAAAAATAACCGAGGTTGCCATGACCACACATGCCGTTGCGCACAACGACGATCACCACGACGACAAGCCGCACGGCTTCCTGCATCGCTGGGTGTTCTCGACCAACCACAAGGACATCGGCACGCTGTACCTGGTGTTCGCGTTCATCATGGCTTGCGTGGGCGCCACGTTTTCCGGCGTCATCCGCACCGAGCTGATGAAACCCGGCCTGCAGTTCGTGCAGCCTTACTTCTTCAACGAGATGACCACGCTGCATGCGCTGGTGATGATTTTCGGCGCGATCATGCCGGGCTTCGTTGGCCTCGCGAACTGGATGATCCCGCTGCAGATCGGCGCGCCGGACATGGCGCTGCCGCGCATGAACAACTGGTCGTTCTGGATCCTGCCGTTCGCGTTCTTCATGCTGCTCTCGACGCTGTTCATGCCCGGCGGCGGCCCGGCCGGCGGCTGGACCATGTACCCGCCGCTCTCGATCCAGGGCGGCGACAGCGTCGCGTTCATGGTGTTCTCGATCCACCTGATGGGCATCAGTTCGATCATGGGTTCGATCAACATCATCGCGACCATCCTCAACATGCGCGCTCCCGGCATGGACTTGCTCAAGATGCCGCTGTTCGTCTGGACCTGGCTGATCACCGCGTTCCTGCTGATCGCGGTGATGCCGGTTCTCGCCGGCGCGGTGACCATGCTGCTCACCGACAAGTACTTCGGCACCAGTTTCTTCAACGCCGCCGGCGGCGGCGACCCGGTGATGTACCAGCACATCTTCTGGTTCTTCGGGCATCCCGAGGTCTACATCATGATCCTGCCGGCATTCGGCATCGTCTCGGAGATCATCCCGACTTTCAGCCGCAAGCCGCTGTTCGGCTACCAGGCAATGGTGTATGCGACCGCCTCGATCGCATTCCTGTCGTTCATCGTCTGGGGCCACCACATGTTCACCGTCGGCATGCCGCTCGGCGGCGAGCTGTACTTCATGTACGCGACGATGCTGATCGCGATTCCGACCGGCGTGAAGGTGTTCAACTGGGTATCGACGATGTGGGGCGGGTCGCTCACGTTCGAGACACCGATGCTGTGGGCGATCGCGTTCGTCATCCTGTTCACGATCGGCGGATTCTCCGGTGTGATGCTGGCGCTGGTGCCGGCCGACTTCCAGTACCAGGATACTTATTTCGTCGTCGCCCACTTCCACTATGTGCTCGTCACCGGCGCGCTGTTCTCGATCATCGCCGCGATCTATTACTGGTGGCCGAAGTGGACCGGCAAGATGTACAACGAGACCTGGTCCAAGTTCCATTTCTGGTGGAGCGTGGTATTCGTCAACGTGCTGTTCTTCCCGCAGCATTTCCTCGGCCTCGCCGGCATGCCGCGCCGCATTCCCGACTACAACGTCGCGTTCGCCGACTGGAACTTCGTGTCCACGATCGGCGCCTACGGCATGTTCCTGACCCCGTTCATGTTCTTCTTCATTCTCTGGCATTCGAAGAAATACGGTGCGCCGGCCGCGGCGCGTTCGTGGGAAGGCGCGCATGGCCTGGAGTGGACCGTGCCGTCGCCGGCGCCGTTCCACACCTTCGCCACGCCGCCGGTCATCCACGACGAGGATCTGGCGCACGGTGACATCAGCCATTGATTTGTGCGTTCGTCCCTGAACGCGAAGGTCGAGAAGCGTCCATCCATGGACGCACTTTTGAAACATGAAGCAAACATCCGCCAAGACTGAAACCGACCAGCGCCGTGCCGCCGCACGGCGTACGGCGTGGATCGTTGCGCTCGTGGCGGTGGCGATCTACCTGCTGTTCTTCTTGTCGCAGGGGTTGTCGCACTGATGGCAATCGTTACCGCTGGCAGCGATACCACCCGGCGCAACTGGCGTTTCCTCATGCGTGCGCTGGTCGTGTGCGGCGCGATGTTCCTGTTCGGCTTCGCTTGCGTGCCGATCTACCGCATTATGTGCGTGCACGTGTTCCAGAACCGCATCGACAACACCGCCGACAGCGCCAAGGGCTTCACCGTGGACGAATCGCGCTGGGTTACGGTGCAGTTCGTCGGCAACGTCAACAGCCAGCTCGCGTGGCAGTTCGCGCCCGAGCAAGTCGAAATGCGGGTGCATCCCGGCGCCGTCAACGATGCCTGGTACGACGCCACGAACAAGGCGCAGTCCGCCATTGTCGGCAACGCCGTGCCGAGCATCGCGCCGAGTCAGGGCTCGCCGTACTTCAACAAGATCGAGTGCTTCTGCTTCACCGAACAGACGCTCAAGCCCGGCGAATCGCGGCGCATGCCGGTGAAGTTCGTCGTCGATCCGAAACTGCCGAAGAACATCGATACGCTGACGCTTTCGTACACTTTCTACAACAACCGTGCGGCGACCAAGAAACTGGCCGAACAGCCGACCGCCCCGGTATCACCAAACACCTGACGGATAAGAATCATGTCATCACAAGCACAAGGCGCTTATTACGTTCCGCACGGCACGCGCTGGCCGATTCTGGGCTCGTTCGGCCTGTTTTTCACGGTCGGCGGCGCCGCCTTGTGGATGAACGAATTCGAGCCCGGCAAATACGTCATGGCGCTGGGCATCGCCTGCATTCTGTCGATGATGTTCGGCTGGTTCCGCACGGTGATCGGCGAATCGCTGGCCGGCACCTACAACAAGCAGGTGGACACTTCGTTCCGCATGGGCATGATGTGGTTCATCTTCTCCGAGGTGATGTTCTTCGGCGCATTCTTCGGCGCGTTGTTCTATACCCGCAATTTCTCGATTCCGTGGCTCGGCGGCGTCGGTGACGGCGCGCTGACCAACTTCTTCCTGTGGAAGGATTTCGCCCCCGCGTGGCCGACGAACGGACCCGCGCAGGTCGGCGGCCTCTTCCAGACCATGCCGGCCTGGGGCGTGCCGCTGCTCAACACGCTGATCCTGCTGTCGTCGGGCGTGACGATCACGGTCGCCCACCACGCGCTGCGCGCGGGCAACCGCAAGCAGCTGCTGATCTGGCTCGGCGCGACCGTCCTGCTCGGCGCGCTGTTCCTGAATTTCCAGGCGCACGAATACATCGAGGCCTACACCAAGCTCAACCTCACGCTAGGCACCGGCATCTACGGGTCGACGTTCTTCATGCTCACCGGCTTCCACGGCCTGCACGTGACCCTGGGTGCGATCATGTTGTCGATCATCTGGTTGCGCTGCATGAAGGGCCATTTCACCAAAGATCACCACTTCGCCTTCGAGGCGGTGGCCTGGTATTGGCACTTCGTGGACGTGGTCTGGCTTGGCCTGTTTATCTTCGTCTACGTCCTGTAGGGCGCCTAGCGGCCGACGCCGTGCGGATGGATCACGCCGGTCAGGATGCCCAGGATCACCAGCAGGATCAGCAGCACCGACAGGCCAATGCGCCAGGTAAGCGCGCGCACCGTACGGTCGGTGGTGCCCTTGTCGGTCATCATGTAATAGAGCCCGGCGCCCAGGTTCCAGAGAATCACGATAAAGAACGCGATGACGACGAGCGTAGTCCACATGGGTGCATCTTCCGTGGCGGAGCGCGGCGAGTATAACGCCGTGGCGCGATGACCGCGCGGCATTGGCAACAGCCAAGCGCGATCGCCTGGGCATTGACCGCGTTTGGCGTCGTCGCGTTTTGCGCGCTCGGCGTGTGGCAGCTTGATCGCGCGGCGCAGAAGCGGCAGCTGTTCGCGGCGTTTGCGAACGCGGCCAGCGCGCCGACGCTGGATTTCGCGCAAGCAAGCGCGGCAGCGCAGGACGCGCAACGCTATCCGCATCTGCGGGTGGCGGGGCGCTACCTGCCCGATCGCGGTTACTGGCTGGACGAACAATTCAACGGCAATCGCATCGGCGTGCACGCGATCGGCGTGTTCGCGATCGACGGACAGCGGGACTTGCTGTTGGTCGATCGCGGCTGGGCGGCATGGGATCACAGGCCGGGAACCGCGCCGACCTTGCCGCCGCTGCCTGCCGGCGAGATTGCAGTGAGCGGATTGTATGCGCCGTTTCCGGGTGGCGGCTTGCGGCTGGGCGGCAATGCGCTGCCGGGGCAGGCGCAGTGGCCGAAGTTGACGCTGTATCTCGACGCCAAGGCCATTGCGTCGGATCTCGGCAGTGCGGTGCAACCGCGGATGCTGTTGCTCGATCCCGAGCCGGGGAGCGGCTTCGCGCGGAACTGGAAACCGCAGGTGTTTCCGCCCGAACGCCACGTCGGCTACGCGTTCACCTGGTTCTGCTTTGCGGCGGTGGCGATCGCCATGCTCGTCGTCAGGCATTGGACAACAGTGGAAAAATGAAACCATGAACAAAGTCTCCCGCGGTCGGCTCGTTCTGATCGGCATCGCTGTGCTGTTCGCGATTCCGCTCGCGGCCGCCATTTGGTTGCGTGCCACTGGCTGGCAGCCGATGCGCACCGTGCAGAGCGGCATCCTCGTGCAGCCGCCGCGCGATGTGTCCGCCGCGTCGGTGACGCTCGCCGACGGCAGCCGTTATGCGTGGCGGGACCCGCAATACCGCTGGACCCTGGTGATGCTGCCCGGCAGCGCGTGCGCGCAGAATTGCCAGACCCGCCTCGACGAAGTCCTGCGCATGCGCATTACGCTGGGCCGCAATACCGAACGCCTGCGCGTGCTCTATCTCGGCCCCGCGCTGGCGCCGGATTTTCTCGCCGCGCGCGCGCCGCTGGCTGCCGGCCGCGACGACTCCGGCGCACTCGCGTTCGCGCGTGCGCAAGGCGGCGACGACCTGGCGTTGGCCCTGGTCGATCCGCGCGGTCAGTTGATGCTGCGCTATGCGGATGGCTATTCCGCGCAGGGTTTGCGCCGCGATGTCACCAAGATCCTCTACTAAGATGAAGCTGCGTTCGACCGGATTGCGCAGACTCGCCTGGGCCGCGGCCGCCCTCGCCCTGCTCGTGATCGTGTTCGGCGCCTTCGTGCGTCTGTCCAACGCGGGACTGTCGTGTCCGGACTGGCCGACCTGCTACGGCAAGCTGGCCTGGCCGACCCAGGCACACGAGATTGCGCATGCCGATGCGACATTTCCGCAGCGGCCATTTGAAGCCGACAAGGCCTGGCGCGAGCAAGTGCACCGCATGCTCGTCGGCGTACTCAGCCTGCTCACGTTCGCGCTGGCGGCATGGGCGTGGTGGCGTCGCCGCGAACTCGGACGTCTCGTGCTTGTGCCATGCGCTGCCGCCGGTTTCATCTTTTTTCAGGCCGCGCTCGGCATGTGGACGGTGACCTGGAAGTTGCTGCCGCTGGTCGTGACATCGCACCTTGTCGGCGGCATGGCGATGTTCGCGTTGCTCGCCTACACCGCGTTGCGCCTGAGCCTGCACGAAGCGGCGCCGCCGGACAGCGCAAGGTTGCGCCGCATGACCATTGCCGGCATCGTCCTCGTCGCGATCCAGATCGCGCTCGGCGGTTGGACCAGCAGCAACTATGCCGCGCTCGCCTGCGGCACGGATTTTCCGACCTGCCTCGGCCAGTGGTGGCCGGCGATGGATTTCCATCAAGCCTTCATCCTGTTGCGCCACATTGGCGTCGACTACGAAGGCGGGGTGCTGGATGGGCCTGCGCGCACGGCGATTCAACTGGTACACCGCATCGGGGCGGTGGTCGTGTTCGCGCATGTGCTGACGGTGGCGATCCGTGCCGCGCGCGTGCCAACGATGCGCGGCTACGCCATCGCGGTCGGCGGCTTGCTGCTCGCGCAGGTGTGCCTGGGCATCAGCAATGTCGTGTTTGGCCTGCCGTTGCCGGTTGCGGCCGCGCACAATGCTTGCGCGGCGCTGTTGCTGTTCGCACTTCTCGCGTTGACGGTGCGGCTGCGCCCGGCTTCGCACTAGACTGCACGCATGTCCGCCATCGCCAGCCAGTATCTGGAACTGACCAAGCCACGCATCGTCGCGCTGCTGGTGTTCTGTGCCGTGATCGGCATGTTCCTGGCCGTGCCCGGCCTGCCGCCATGGCGCGGGCTGGTGTTCGGCACGCTTGGCATCTGGCTCGCCTCGTCGTCCGCCGCCGCGTTCAATCAACTCATCGATCGGCGCATCGACAAGCTGATGGCACGCACCGCGCATCGGCCGCTGGCAACCGGACACCTGACCTCGCTGCAGGTGTTCGTGTTCGCATGCGCGCTCGGCGTGCTGTCGATGGTCGTGCTGGCCTTCTGCGTCAACCCGCTCACCGCCGCGCTGACGTTTGCCGGCTTGATCGGCTACGCCGTGATCTACACGGCGTTCCTCAAGCGCGCCACACCGCAGAACATCGTCGTCGGCGGCATCGCCGGCGCGGTGCCGCCGTTGCTAGGCTGGACCGCGGTGACGAACCAGGTGCATCCCTACGCGCTGCTGCTCGTGCTCATCATCTTCGTGTGGACGCCGCCGCATTTCTGGGCGCTGGCGATCTTCCGCCGCGACGATTACTCGCGCGCGCAGGTGCCGATGCTGCCGGTGACGCACGGCGTGGAATACACGCGCTGGCATGTGCTGTTCTATACCGTACTGCTCGTCATCGCCACCGTGCTGCCGTATCTGGCCGGCATGAGCGGCTTGTTCTATCTCGGCGGCGCGCTCGTGCTCGGCGCGGGATTCCTGTACTACGCGGTGAAGCTCCTGAACCCGCCGAACGAGCGTTTCGCAATGCGCGTGTTCAACTATTCCATCGTCTACCTGATGGCGCTTTTCGCGTTCATGCTGATCGACCATTACCTCGATTCTTCGCCCTTGCAGCGCACGCTCTTCTCGCTGCGCCGGATCGGGTGACGCGCTACACTGCCGCACCGATTCGTTCCGGAGCGGCGCCATGACCAGCATCTACGACTTTTCCGCCAAGACCATCGACGGCGACGAGCAAAAATTGTCCGCGTACAGAGGCAAGACCGTGCTCGTCGTGAACGTCGCCAGCAAATGCGGCTTCACGCCGCAGTACAAGGGCCTGGAAGCGCTGTACGAGAAGTTCAAGGACAAGGGCCTCGTGGTGCTCGGTTTTCCCTGCGACCAGTTCGGCCACCAGGAGCCGGGCGACGAGAACGAGATCAAGAATTTCTGCTCGCTCAACTACGACGTGAAATTCCCCCTGTTCGCGAAGATTGAGGTCAACGGCGCGAACGCGCATCCGCTGTACAAATACCTGAAGGCGCAGGCCAAGGGCCTGCTCGGCAGCGAATCGATCAAGTGGAATTTCACCAAATTCCTGATCGACAAGGACGGCAAGGTCATGACGCGTTACGCGCCAGTCGATACGCCGGAAAAGATCGAGAAAGACGTCGCGGCGGCGTTGTGAATTCATGTTCGAGCTGAAACGCACGCCGTTCCACGAACGCACGTCGAAACTCAGTCTGCCGCAGAACTGGCGGCGCTGGGCCGGCTACATCGTCGCGGGTTCGTACGATCTCGTGCTCGATCGCGAGTACTGGGCCATCCGCGACGCCGCGGCGTTGATCGACATCACGCCATTGATGAAATACATCATAGAAGGCCCCGATGCGGCGAAGCTGTTGCACCGGATGACGCCGCGCGACGTGCTGAAGATGGCCGTCGGCCAGGTGTTCTACACCGGCTGGTGCGACGACGACGGGAAAATGCTCGACGACGGCACGATCTCGCGGTTGTCCGACACGAAATTCCGCCTGACTTCTGCCGAGCCGTCGCTGCGCTGGCTGGC
>DATIVQ010000283.1:0-3411 GCA_035465735.1 Rudaea sp. | reverse complement strand
CCGAAACTACCGGAAGGCACGTTCCATTTCGTGCCGCCGAAAGGCGTCGACGTGATCGGCGACGCAACGCCCGCCGCACAGGCGTTTCCGCTCAGGAATTAGAGCGCTTGCCGATCGCCGCGAGTATGCCCTGCAGCAGAGCGATCGGCGTCGGCGGGCATCCGGGAATCGCGACATCGACCGGGATCACGTTGGCGACAGCGCCGAGGCTCGCGTAGCTTTCGCCGAACACGCCGCCGCACGCTCCGCAATCGCCGACGGCGATCACGAGCTTGGGTTCGGGCGTGGCCTCGTAGGTGCGGCGCAGGGCTTGCGCCATGTGCCGCGAAACGGGTCCGGTCACGAGCAACGCGTCGGCATGCCGCGGACTGGCAACGAAGCGGATGCCCATGCCTTCGAGGTTGTAGTAGGGATTATGCAGCGCCTGGATTTCCAGTTCGCAGCCATTGCATGAGCCGGCGTCAACCTGCCGGATCGCGAGCGCACGCCCGAACACGCGTGCGATCTGCTCCTGCAACTCGCGCTGGAGCATGGTCGCATCTGCGGCGGGCGCGGGTTCGCTGATGATGCCGACCTTGCGAATCTGTTGCAGAAGACGCCACATGTCATGCGCTCCTCAAAGGTCGTGCCCGCTGTACGCCAGGTTGAAGGACTTGTTGATCAGCGGGAAGTCCGGAACGATGTTGTCAATGATCGCGTGCTCCAGCGCCGGCCAGTTGTGCCACGACGGATCGTGCGGATGGCAGCGTGCGATGCGGCAGTTCGCGTCCAGGCGCACGGCGACGAGCACCGGTCCGCGCCAGCCCTCGACCCCGCCGAGACCGAGCGCGCCGGCGCGCGCTGTGCCCAGCGGTGCGACGATCGCGCCGTCCGGCAGCGCCGCCAGCCAATGACGGCACAGTCCGATTGCGGCCAGAGCCTCGTCGAAGCGCACGGCGACGCGCGCGGCCACATCTCCGGTCGCGCGCACGGCCGGTGTCAGCGGCGGCGAATACGGGGCGACCGGCAGCGCCAGGCGCCAGTCCTGCGCCTGGCCGCTCGCGCGCGCGGCCAGGCCGACAATGCCCAGCTTGACGGCGAGTTCCGGGCTCACGGTGCCAGCACCCATGAAGCGGTCCTGCAGGCCGGCGTGATTATCGTAGATTTCGCGCAAACGCAGGAGTTCGGCCTCGAGTGCAGCGAAATTCTCCAGCAGCGCGCGCGCAGCGTCGGCATCGACATCGTCGCGCACGCCGCCGGGAACGATTGCATCGAACGGATAGCGCTGGCCCCAGACGCGAGCGTTTACGCGCAGAAGGTCCTCCTTCAGGCGCGAACATTGGGCGAGGCCGAAGGCGAAACCGGCGTCGTTGGCGATCGCGCCGATGTCGCCAACGTGATTGGCGATGCGTTCGCGCTCGAGCAGCAGTCCGCGCAGTGCCAGCGCACGCGGCGAAGGCGATGTGTTGGTGACGGCTTCGACGGCCATCGCATAGGCCCACGCATACGCCGCCGCGCTGTCGCCCGAGGTGCGTGCAAGGAGTCTGGCGCCGGTCGTGACATCAAGCCCCTCGGCGCGTTTCTCGATGCCCTTGTGCGCAAAGCCCAGGCGTTCTTCGAGCCGCAGCACCTTCTCGCCGACGACCGAGAAGCGGAAATGCCCCGGTTCGATGGTGCCGGCGTGGACCGGGCCGACCGGAATCTCGTGCACGCCTTCGCCTGCCACGCGCACGAACGCGTATTCGTCGGCCGCGTCGGTTGCGGTTGCCGGCGCGTCGTGGCGCAGCGGAAACACGTCGGCCGGCCAGGCGGCATGGCGCAACCACGGGCGTGCGTCGCCGCCCAGCGCGCGCAGGCCGACCAGATCGTGCGCGGCGCGCTGCAAGCGCATGGCAGCCGGGAAGATTTCGGCCAGGTTCGGGTACGTCGGCTCGGCGGCGGACAGTAGCAATTCGGCCACGATCAAGGCGCCTTCCTGGCGTAGCACGAGACACAACCGGAAGCCCTGGCCGGTGCGGCGCAGATCCTCGCCCCACAGGGTTACGAGGCTGCCGCCGGCCTCGCGTACATGCTGGCACAGCTCGATCAGCCGCGTCGCGGTGACCGCCACGCGTGCCGCCGGCAGCGCGCCGGGCAATGGTTCCAGGACGAGATCGGCAAATGGCATCGCCGTCACCCGATCAGCTTCGCCGCGAGGCGATACCATTCTGCCAGGGCCGGCGGGATGTAGACGCCGAGCATGAGCACGAGCAGCAGGTGCGCGAACACAGGCAGGAGCGCCGGGGAATGCGACAGCGACTTGAGCTGCGTATCGCCGAAGACCATCGCCTGCACGCGCCGGAAGATGGCGGCGAATGCCAGCGCCAGCGCGAGCAGCAGGATCGGCGTTGCCCAGGCGTGTTCGCGCATGGCTGTGACCAGGACGAGGAATTCGCTCGTGAACACGCCGAACGGCGGCACGCCGAGTATCGCCAGTGTCCCGAAAATCAGGCCCCAGCCGATCGTCGGGCTGACCACGATCAGGCCGCGGATGTCGTCCATCACCTGCGTGCCGGCCTTCTGGGCGGCGTGGCCGACGGTGAAGAAGATCGCCGACTTGGTCAGCGAGTGCACGGTCATGTGCAGCAGCGCGGCGAAGTCCGCGATCGGCCCGCCCATGCCGAACGCAAAGGTGATGATGCCCATGTGCTCGATCGACGAATAACCGAACAGGCGCTTGACGTCGCGCTGGCGCCAGAGGAAAAACGCGGAAAGCACGACCGAAAGCAGGCCGAATCCCATCATCAGGTGGCCGGCAAACGGGCTGTGCGTGGCGCCGTCGACCAGAATCTTGCAGCGCACGACCGCATACAGGGCGACGTTGAGCAGCAGTCCGGACAGCACCGCCGAGATCGGCGTCGGGCCTTCCGCGTGAGCGTCGGGCAGCCAGTTGTGCAGCGGCGCGAGTCCGGCTTTCGTGCCATAGCCGACGAGCAGGAACACGAAGGCCAGGGCGAGCACGGTCGGTTCGAGCTGGCCCTTGACGGCATCGAGATGGGTCCACAGCAGAGCGGTGCTGCCTTCGGCGCCGAGGATTTTTTCCGCGGCGAAGTACAGCAGGATCGTGCCGAACAGCGCCTGCGCGATGCCGACGCCGCACAGGATGAAGTATTTCCATGCCGCCTCGATGCTCGCCGCGGTGCGGTACAGCGACACGAGCAGCACGGTCGACAGCGTGGCCGCTTCCATTGCCACCCAGAGGATGCCGAGATTGTTCGTCGATAGCGCCGCCAGCATCGTGAAGCAGAACAGCTGGTACATGCTGTGGTACAAGCGCAGACGGCGCCGGTTGACGCGGCCATGGGCCTCCTCGACGCGCATGTACGGACGCGAGAACAGCGACGTGGTCATGCCGACGAACGCGGTCAGCGCGATCAGGAACACATTGAACGG
>DATIVQ010000282.1:0-11381 GCA_035465735.1 Rudaea sp. | reverse complement strand
CTGGTCTATGCGCACCTGCGCACGCTCGCGCGCCAGCGCCTGCGCGGAACGGATCCGTTCACTCTGGATGCCACCGCCCTGGTGCATGAAAGTTTCCTGCGCTTGTGCAATGCGGATGTCGACTGGCGCGACCGCGCGCATTTCTTCGCCCTCGCCGCGCTGCACATGCGCAATGTGCTGATCGACCACGCGCGCGCGCGTGCGGCCGACAAGCGCGGTGCGGGCGTGGTGCACGTCACCTTGACCGATGACGCCGCGGCGGCGCTGGCAACGCCGGAATTGCTGGCGCTGGATGCGGCGCTGCGCCGGCTCGAGGATGCGGACGCGCGCACCGGCAAGATCATCGAATTGACCTACTTCGGCGGCCTCAACCGCGACGAGATCGCACACGTGCTCGCCGTGTCGGTGCCAACGGTCGATCGCGGCCTGCGCTTCGGCCGGGCCTGGCTCAAGCGCGAACTCGCTGCCTGACCGGATGCGCGACGTGAGCCGGTTCGCGCGCCTGCAGGAACTGTTCGATTCGGTTGTCGCGCTGGCGTCGGGTGAACGCGCGTCCTTCATGGAGACCGCCTGCGGCGGCGACCCGGCGTTGCGGGCGGAACTCGAGGCGCTGCTCGCGGCCGATGCGCAGGCGCATGATCCGCTGGCTGCCAGCATCGCGCGCGGCACGGCCGAGCATTTCGACGACGGTGCGCCGTGGCTGGGGCGGCGCATCGGCAACTACCGCATCCTGCGCGAACTCGGTCGCGGCGGCATGGGCAGCGTATTCCTCGCCGAGCGCGCCGATGCCGAGTACGAAAGTCGCGTCGCGATCAAGCTGATCCGCGGTTTTCCCACTGCCGCGGCGCTCGAACGCCTGCGCCGCGAACGCCAGTTGCTCGCCGGCCTCGTGCATCCGCGCATTGCGCGCTTGCTCGACGGCGGCACCACGGACGAGGGCCAACCCTTTCTGATAATGGAATACGTCGACGGCATGCCGCTTTCGCGATGGCTGGAGGCGAACCGGCCGTCGTTGGCGCAGCGCCTGCGCCTGTTCCAAGAGTTGTGCGAGGCCGTGCATCACGCCCACCAGAACCTGATCGTCCACAGCGACCTGAAGCCGGCCAACGTGATGGTGCGGCAGGACGGCACGCCGGCCCTGCTCGACTTCGGCATCGCGCGCCTGGACGCACCGGATGCGAGCGGCGAACGCGTGACCGAACTGCGCGCGTTCACGCCCGAATACGCCAGCCCCGAGCAATTGGGCGGCGCGACCGTGACGACGGCCAGCGATGTGTACGCGCTTGGCCTGATCCTGTACGAATTGCTGTGTGGAAAAGTCTACAAGTCCGGCGACAACGCCGAAAGCTGGCGTCAGGCGCGGCCGGGACGTGTCGCGCGTGCTCGTACGGACTGGCTGCGCGCAGACGCGCCACGTATCGATGGCGACCTGGAACATGTCGTGCGCCGCGCGCTGGACGAAGATCCCACGCGACGCTACGCCTCGGCGGCGGCGCTGGCCGACGACATCGCACGCTATTTCGACGGTCGTCCGCTTTCCGCCGGGCCGGACCGCATCGGCTATCGCATGGCCAAATTCGTGCGTCGACACCGTGCCGGTGTCGGACTCGCCGCGCTCGCTGTCGCCGCCATCATTGCTGCGGCCTCTTGGCTGGTGTTCGAACGGGCGCGAGCCGTGCGGGCGGAGCACAGCGCGCGCCTGGAAGCGGACACCGCCGATCAAGTCACCGCGTTCCTGATCGGTCTGTTTGACGATGCCGGTCCAGAACGCACGCTGGGCCGCGACGTCGGCGCGCGCGAACTGCTGGACCGGGCGCGCACGCGCCTGGATTCCGCTTCGATAGGGCAGGCGCAGGTGCGCGCGCGCCTGCTGGCAACGCTCGGCGGCATCTACATCGCAATCGGCCAGCCCCGCCACAGCACGGACCTGCTCGATCGCGCGGTCGTGTTGCTGCGCGCGTCCGGCACCGACCCGCTGCAATTGGCCAAGGCGCTGAACGAGGATTGCCGCGCCTGGTCGGGTGTCCAGGATTTCGCGCGTGCCGTGCCGATCTGCCGCGAAGCGCTGGCACTGCGCCGCGCGCGCCTGCGGCCGGGTGCCCCCGATCTCGGCCATACCGACAATGCGCTCGGCGTGGCCGAGCAGGGCAACGGCGATTTCGCTGCCGCCGAGCGCGATTACCGCGCGGCGCTGGCGATCTTCTCCGCTGCCGGTCCCGAACATCGTGGCGATGTCGCCTCGACGGTGCACAATCTCGCCTTCCTGGCGTTTCATCGCAGCAACTACGCCCAGGCCCGGGTTCTGTACACGCAGGCGCTCGCGGAAAAGCGCGCTGTCTACGGCAACGACGATCCGCGCACGCTCAACACGCTCGACAACCTGGCCCAGGCGGAAGAAGAACTCGGCGACCTCGACGCCGCGGAACGCAATTTGTCGGATGCGTTGGCGCTGCAGATCAAGGTACTCGGCGCGGACAGCGTAACGGTTGCGCGCGCCCGCAACAATCTGGCCAGCGTGCAGCAGGATCGGGGTGAATATGTCGCAGCCGCAGCGAACTATCGTGCGGCGCTGGCTCTTTACGAGCGCCTGGAGCCGGCCGATTCGATGGACTGGGCGGTCACGGCGAACAACCTGGCAACGCTCGAAGAGGATCGCGGCGACTACGCCGCGGCCCTGCCGTTGTTCCGCGAATCGCTGCGCATCCGCACCGTGCACAGCAAGCCGGCCAGCGCATCCATCGCCCGCGTGCAGAACAATCTGGGGCGTTGCAAATTGGAATTGGGCGATCTCGCCGCAGCGCGCCCGCTCATCGACGCGGCGCTGGCGACGCGGCGCGCGCTCAAGCTCAACCCGGCGCAATTGCTCGATTCGGAACTGCTGGATGCGCAGTGGCTGGTGCGATCCGGGCGCACGCACGAAGCCGCCGTCGCACTGCACGCGTTGACGCCTCCCGATGGACGCGGCAACTACGGACGCCGCGCGCGCTATGCGATCGTGGAGGCCGAATTGGCTGCGTCGCAGCGCGACTGGAAGACCGCGCTGGCCGCGCAACGCAGGTCGCTGGACGCGCTGCGTGGCGAACTGGGCGAACAACATCCGGCCTACGCCCGGCTCGCGGCGAAAGCGGCGATGTACGCACATGCGGCCCACGACGATGCGGCGGCAAAATCCTTGCTGCAGCCGGCCCTGCCGGTTTTGCGTGCGGCATTGGTCGCGCAGGCAACGCAGCGGCGCGATGCGGAAAAGCTCGCGGTGATATTGAAGCTGCGCTAGGTCAAATCAACGACGGGCGCCGTCGATCCTCACCCAACCATCGCGCGTCGTCGCGTGCAGATCGTCGAACCACTGCGAGTAATGCGCAAGCAATTCGTCCTGCTGGCCGTCGAGGATGCCGGACAACGCCAGCGCGCCGCCTGACTTCAGATTTTGCGCGAACACGGGCGCGAGTTCCGCCAGCGCGCCGGCGAGGATGTTCGCGACGATCACGTCGGATTGCATCGGTGGAAAATGCGGCGGAAGGTACAAGTCCAGGTTTTCCGCGACGTCGTTGCGTTGCGCATTGTCGCGGCTCGCGGCGATGGCCTGTTCGTCGTTGTCCACGCCGATCGCGCGCGCGGCGCCGAGCTTGAGCGCGGCGATGGCGAGGATGCCCGAACCGCAGCCGTAGTCGATCACGGTCTTGCCGGCGAGGTCCATGCCGTCGAGCCATTCCAGGCACAGCGCCGTGGTGGGGTGCGTGCCACTGCCGAATGCCAGGCCGGGATCCAGGCGCACGATGATCGTTTCGGGGTCTTCAGGCGCTTGGACATTCCACGGATAAATCCACAAACGCTGGCCGAAGCGCATGGGCTTGAAGGTATCGAGCCAGGTGCGCGTCCAGTCCTGATCGGCCACTTCGCGAAAGGCGGTCTGCGCAGGTTCGATGTCGGGAATAAGGACGGCGAGCGCATGCACGAGTCCGGCGCGGTCGACGTCGGCCGCGAACAACGCTTGCACGACGACTTCGTTCCACAAGGGCGTTTCGCCGACGCCAGGTTCGAAGATCGCGCGCTCGTCGGGCGTGTCGGCATCCGCGTCGGCAAGCGTGATCGACAGCGCCCCGAGGTCCTCCAGCGCGGCCTCGATGGCGGCCTGCCGGCTCGCGGGCGCGGTCAGGGAAAGTTCGAGCCAGGCCATCGCGTCAACTCAGCTTGATCGCCTTCTCTTTCGCCTCGGCGATGCGCTTTTCCAGGTAATGGATGTTCTGGCCGCCGGCGTTGAAACCGCCATCGGCCATGATGCGCTGCTGCAGCGGCAGGTTGGTCTTGACGCCTTCGAACACCATCTCGGCGAGCGCGATGCGCATGCGCGCGATCGCGGTGGCGCGGTCGCGGCCATGCACGATGAGCTTGCCGATCATCGAATCGTAGTTCGGCGGGATGCGGTAGCCGTCGTAGACGTGCGTGTCGATGCGCACGCCGGGTCCGCCCGCGCTCTCGAAGCGCTTGACTGTGCCGGGACTGGGCATGAACGTGTCCGGATCCTCGGCATTGATGCGGCATTCGATGGCGTGGCCGTTGATCTTTATGTCGGATTGCTTGATCGACAATTTTTCGCCGCCGGCGATCAGCAGTTGCTCGCGCACCAGATCCACGCCGGTGATGAGTTCGGTCACTGGATGCTCGACCTGGATGCGTGTGTTCATCTCGATGAAGTAGAAGCGTCCGTTCTCGTACAGGAACTCGAACGTGCCGGCGCCGCGATAGCCGATGCGGACACAGGCATCCACGCAGACCTTGCCGATGTGTTCTCGTTGTTCGGCGGTAATGCCCGGTGCAGGTGCTTCCTCGACCACTTTCTGGTGGCGGCGCTGCATCGAGCAATCGCGTTCGCCCAGATGAATCGCGTTGCCCTGGCCGTCGGCGAGCACCTGGATTTCCACGTGGCGCGGATTCTCCAGGAATTTCTCCATGTAGACCTCGGCATTGCCGAACGCGGCCTTGGCCTCGGACTTGGTCAGGGTGATGGCGTTGCCCAGGTGCGCCTCGGTATGCACCACGCGCATGCCGCGCCCACCGCCGCCGCCGGCGGCCTTGATGATGACCGGATAGCCGATCTCGCGCGCGATCTTCGCATTCGCGGCGGTGTCTTCGCCCAGGGGGCCGCCGGAACCCGGCACGCAGGGCACGCCGGCCGCCTTCATCGCGCGGATCGCTTCGACCTTGTCGCCCATGAGACGGATCACTTCGGGCGTGGGGCCGATGAAGACGAAGCCGGACTGCTCCACGCGCTCGGCGAAGTCGGCGTTCTCGGACAGGAATCCGTAGCCGGGGTGGATCGCCTGTGCGTCGGTGACTTCCGCCGCGGCGATGATCGCCGGTACGTTCAGATAACTTTCCGCCGCCGGCGCCGGGCCGATGCACACGGATTCATCGGCCATGCCGACGTGCTTGAGGTTGCGGTCGACCGTGGAATGCACGGCTACGGTCTTGATGCCCAGGGTCTGGCAGGCGCGCAATACGCGCAGGGCGATTTCGCCGCGGTTGGCGATGACGACTTTATCGAGCATGCGCGTGCGCTCAGCCGATCACGAACAGCGGTTCGTCGAATTCCACCGGCTGGCCGTTCGTGCCCAGGATCGCGACCACGGTGCCGGCCTTGTCGGCCTCAATCTGGTTGAACATCTTCATGGCCTCGATGATGCCGAGGGTGTCGCCGGCCTTCACGGTCTGGCCGACTTTCACGAACGGCGGGCTTTCCGGATTGGCCGAGGCGTAGTAGGTGCCGACCATCGGCGAGCGCACGACGTGGCCTGGCGGCAGGCCCTTGTCCGCTGCCGGCGCCGTTGCGGCCGGAGTGGCAGCCGGAGCAGGCGCTGCGCGTGGCGCTTCCGATGGTATGTGTGCCGGTGGCATCGTCACCGGCGCGACCACGCCGCCCTTGGGCATGCGACTAAGGCGCACGGATTCCTCGCCTTCCTTGATCTCGATTTCAGCCAGGTTGGATTCTTCGAGAATGTCGATGAGTTTCTTGATCTTGCGTAGATCCACGGCTAACCCCTCGTAAACGGTCGAACGTGTCGGTGAGAGCGGGGCGCTCAACGCGCCTTTTTTTGGAGATGATCCAGCGCCGCGCGCAGGGCGAGCTGGTAGCTTTGTGCGCCGAAGCCCGCGATCACGCCGACGGCGATGTCGGAGAAATATGAAACTCGGCGGAACGCCTCGCGGGCATGCGGGTTGGAAAGATGTACCTCGATGAAGGGGAGCTTCACCGCGGCCAAGGCGTCGCGCAGGGCGACGCTGGTGTGCGTAAATGCGCCCGGATTGATCAGGATGAAGGCGGTGCCGTCGTCGCGGGCAGCTTGCACGCGCTCGACGAGCTCGTGTTCGGCGTTGGATTGGAATGATGCCAGTTCCGCACCGGATGCCTGTGCGTTCGCCGCCAGTTCGGCGTCGATGTCCGCCAGCGTGGCATGGCCATACATCTCCGGCTCGCGTGTGCCGAGCAGGTTGAGGTTGGGGCCGTGCAGGACGAGGATCTTTGCCACGCTCGAAATCCGGTGGCCGGCGCTGGGCCGGTCAAGGCGCGAAAGTGTGCAAGAGTTAGGCGACGATGTCCAGCACGATATCCGGTAGATCGCCGAAATTGGCCGCTGTTTAACCAGGATTGGCCAGGTGCGGCTCGATCCAACGTGCCAGGCTCGACGCCGATGTGAAGCTGCCGGCGCGCAGGGCGATCATCTTGCCGTCAGGACCGACCAGCAGTGAGTAGGGCAGTACGCCGCGATTGTCGCCGACCGTATCGAGCGTGTTGTCGTCGCCGATCAGGATGGGGTAACCAACGGGTCGCGACTTGAGCATGGCGGCGACGGCATCCGGATCGTCCACGGCCACGCCAACCACCGCGAAACCGTCCTTCGCATACTTTTGCGATGCCGCTTCGAGCAGGGGCATTTCCTCGCGGCAGGGTTCGCACCAGGTCGCCCAGAAATTGATCAGCACGAGTTTGCCCTGCCAGTCGCCGAGCCGGTGCGGGTGGCCGTCGGTGCCGGTCAGTTGCAGGTCGGCCAGATGCTGGCCCGGGCCCAGCACGCCCATGCCGGTCGGCAGGCCGGCCACCTGCGGCCGGCTGAAAAAGCTGCCGGCGTACAAGCCGAGCAGGGCGCCGGCAATGGCAATGGCGACGATGAAGAGGTTGGATCGGCTGAACATCAGTGTCCGCCTTGCGCGCGAATCAGCGCGGAACGCACCACGTCCTGGGTCAGGACGGTCGGCAGGACATGGCCGTTGTCGCCGTCGCGGAACACGACGTACAGCGGCACGCCGACGGCGTGGAAGCGTGCGAGGAAAGCCTCGATATCGCGATCGGGATTGGTCCAGTCGCCGACCATCAAGGTGGCGTGCGTTTCGTCGAGCAGGGCACGGAACGCAGCCGAATCCAGGACGGCATGTTCATTCACCTTGCAGGTCGTGCACCAGTCCGCGCCGATGTCGACGAACACGGTCTTGCCGGTCTTGCGCAGTTCTTCGAGTTTCACCGGATCGAACGCTACCTGGCCGCGGGTCTCCGTTTTGGCGTTTTGCTTCGTGGGCAGATGCGCCAGCCAGTACAGCGGCGGCAGCGACAGCAGCAGCGCGGCGAACGCCAGCGCGCGCCAGCCCGCCGACTTGTAGCGGCTGCGCTCGAACCACCACAGGCCCAGGCCCAGCACGACCGCGCCGGCCAGCACCAGCCCGATCGCATCCACGCCACGCTGGCCGCCGAGCACCCAGACGAGCCACACTGCGGTGAGATACATCGGAAAGGCGAGCACCTGCTTGAGCGTTTCCATCCACGCGCCGGGTCTTGGCAGCCAGCGCCCAAACGCGGGCACGAAACCGATCAGAAGGACGGGCAGTGCCAGTCCGAATCCGAGCGCGACGAACACGCAAAACGCCACCAGCGCCGAATGGGCAAAAGCGAACGCCAGCGCCGTGCCCATGAACGGGGCGGTGCAGGGACTCGCCACCACCACCGCTAGCACGCCAGTGGAAAAATCGCCGGTTGGGCCGGAGCGGGCGCTCAAGCCCTGGCCGGTGTTGGCGAGGCCGACGCCGAATTGCACCACGCCGGAAAGGCTCAAGCCGATGGCCACGATCACGTAAATCAACACGGCCACGAACAGCGGCTGTTGCAGCTGGAATCCCCAGCCGTAGACGAGTCCTGCCTTGCGCAGGGCGATCACGCTGAGTCCGACCACGGCGAACGAGAGCATGACGCCAGCGGTGTACCAGAGCACGTGGCGGCGCGCCTTTTGCGGCGACTCGCCGCTTTCGAGTATCGCGATCGCCTTGAGCGACAGCACCGGCAGCACGCACGGCATCAGGTTGAGCACCAATCCGCCGAGCAGGGCCGCGAGCAAGGCCGCCAACAACGAACCGGAGCCGGATGCAGATGGTTGGGAAGGCGGCATCTCGCGAGCCGCGCCCGCGGGCAGCGCAACGTCCAATGCGCGTTGCATCATCGGATAGCACACGCTGCCTTCCTTGCAGCCCTGGAAATTCGCGGTCAGCGCGAGCGTGAGCGCGGCCGTGTTCGTACGCGCCAGCGGAACCGGAATCTCGACCTGGTCGAAATACACCGTGGCCTGGCCGAAACTCGCGTCGGTGTGATCCTTGCCCGGCGGAAAGCGCGGAGCGCCAAGCGTGACGCCGCTATCCGCCGCTACGGAAAAGCTCGTCTTGTCGCGATACAGGTAATAGCCCTTCGGCATGGTGAAGCGCGCGAGGATTTCGCCGGGGCCGGTCGCGATGGCCTCGAACTTGAATGCTTGCTCGGCTGGCAGCGGCTTGTCGGCGCCGAGCAGCATCGGGTTCGACGATCCACCGGTGGCCGCGCCGAGCGCAGCGTTCAACGATGCCGCTGCGGGAGTGGCGGCAGGCAGTGGAATCGTCAGGATCTTCTTTTGCGGCGGAAAGCAGATTTTCGGCGTGACCTGATGGCAGCCCTGGTAATGCAATTCGATGACGGCCTGCGTCGCCCCCGTGGGCATGTCCAGGTGCTGGATCGCGGTGAAGCCGCGGTGGTAAACCTCGACGTCACCCAAAAATTCATCGTGCTTCTTCTCGCCGGCGGGCAGGTCCAGCGCGCCGAGCGCGGTCGCCGCGTCGGCGCTCTTCGTGCTGATCCGGCCACGATACAGGTAATAGTCGTCGGCGATGGCGAACTTGAATTGCAGCGTCTGCGGGTCCGGCGCGGTGGCTTCGACCTTGAACGCCTGATCGACCGGCAACAGGTTGTCCTGATCGCTAGCGCGGGCGAAACCCGAGGCGGCGAGCAGGGCGCAAAACAGCGGAATGAGCTTCTTCATGCATCGATTGTCGCAGGTTGGAGTCCTGGATGTGACCGGAATCCTCAGCGCGTACTTGCATCCGACGCGGTTTGCGCAGAAATCCAGTCGAGGTAGGGCACGTGACCCGAGGCGATATCGACCGCGATCACTTCTGGCAGTTCATACGGATGCAGGGCCAGGATGCGTTCCCGCAACGCCTCGAAACGCGGGCGCACCGATTTGATCAGCAACAGCACCTCACCATCGTTCTGAATCTGGCCCTTCCAACGATAGGTCGAGGCAATACCCGCGATCCGGTTCACGCAGGCGGCCAGATGTTCGCCGACCAGCGCGTCGGCGATGCGAGCGGCGCTCGCTTCGTCCGGGCAGGTGCACAAAACGATGAGGCAATCGCTCATCCGCCGAAACCGTCGACGAAAATGTAATCCGCCTCGATCGCGCCGAGGTCGCATTTCGATCCTTGCGGGCGCGGCGTGCCGAGTTCGTCGTCGGTCACGGCGGTGCCGAAGGCGTCCTGGCAATCGATCGCCGCATCGATGAGCGGGCTGCCGGACAGCGGGAACATCACGGAGCGGCCACCGACGTTGGGGGCGAGCGGCGCAAGCTTGGGATCGGTGTGCAGAGTGAATCCCGGACAACTGCCGTCGGGGTCGAGGTTGGCGCCCTGGGCCGAGATGCCGCCGGCGACGAGCGTGCAGGCCGGCGCCGTGGCGCTGCCGAACACAGAACTGCGCGCCACGACCGTGGCGCCGAGAAGCAGGTCGCTGGCGGTCGCGCTGCCTGCGGGCCCGGCTGGGATTCCAAATCCGCCGCTGCCCGCCACGGCTGAATTGGCGGCACTGGTGACGAATTCGAAGACGGAAAAGCCGGCGATGGAAAGCGCGCCGCCGCCGGCATTGCCGCCCGCTCCGCCTGGCCAATTGGGCTGTAGGAAAATAAGATTGCCGCCGTTGCCCCCGCTTGCGTGGTTGCCTGCCAGCGTGACATCGATCAACTCGACGGTACCACTGCCGGCGATGGCGCCGCCGTGTCCATCGCTGCCGGCGCCGCCAGCAGGGTTCCCGCCACTGGCCGCGGGGAAGAAAGCCGCATTGTCGCCACCCTGTCCACCAATGGCCGAATTCGCGCGGAACGTGCAATGGCTCGCTCTGACGTCGCCTGCCGCATATAGAGCGCCGCCTTCCGCTGGGCCGCCGGTGCCGCCGGCCATGGAATTGATGTCGGAGTTTTCGGTGCCGCCGGCTCCGCCGATGGCCGCGTTGTCATGGATGTCGCAGTCGGAAAGCCACAGGTTGCTCCCGATGCCGACGTAGATGGCCCCGCCCTGTGCAATACCGCCACTGCCCGGGAGTGTTGTTCCGGAAGGATCGTTGGCGCCGGGAGTACCCACCAAGCGGCCATTGGCGATGGCCAAACCTTGGACTGAAACCGTTGCCGTATTGGCAATTTCGAAAACGCGGCTTTGGTTGTTGCCGCTGATGGTGAGCAGACCCGGACCAGGGCCGGCGATGTTCAACGACTTGTAGATCAGCAATTCCTGGCCGTTCAATGCAATCGTGGCCGGCGAGGCGAGCGCGAAGGCGATGGTGTCGCCGGTCGCAGCGCTCGCGATCGCATCGCGCAGCGTGCAGGTTCCAGCGCAATTGCCTGGCCCGGCGTCACTCGCATCGTTGACGGTGAACGTGCCGGCATCCGACACGGCGGCGAATGCCGCCAAGGCGAGGCCGACGAGAATCGGGATTGAATTTCGCATTGACGTTCACCTGTCCTAGCCCAGAAAGTGGCGGATTGTGCCGCAAGCGAGCGTCGGACGTCTGCCGGCTCTTGAATCCTGCCGCACGACACCCATCTAGGCTGTCCCGGCGCACCCCTTTTCAGGGGCCACATGCGCCGCTAAAATTGGCACTCATTGCGATGGAGTGCTAGCAGTCGCAATCAAATCGTTCCAAATCAACCAGTTGAGGAAGTTGTCATGAAACTGCGCCCGTTGCACGACCGCGTCATCATCAAGCGCCTGGAAGCCGAAACCAAGTCGGCCGGCGGCATCGTCATTCCCGACACCGCGACCGA
>DATIVQ010000281.1:0-12158 GCA_035465735.1 Rudaea sp. | reverse complement strand
GACGACTTGCTGGCCGACCCATGCAATCTGTGCGCGCAGGCTGTCGAGTGGGTAATCGTGCAGCGGTTTGCCATCGAGCAAAATCTGCCCCGACTGTGCGTCGTGGAAGCGTGGGATCAGGCTCGCCAGCGTCGACTTGCCGCTGCCGGAACGCCCGACCAGGGCGGTGACGCTGCCCGCCGCGCACTCCAGATTGATGCCGTGCAACGCCGGCACGCCTGCGCCGGGGTAGATGAATTCCACGCCGCGCAGCGCGATTTCGCCGCGTGCGCGCTCGACGCGCAACGTGCCGCTATCGCGCTCGTCGTCCGCGTCGAGGACCTTGAAGATGTCCTGCGCTGCGACCACACCGCGCTGCATGCTGGATTGCACCGTGGTCAGGCGCTTGAGCGACGGCAGCATGACCAGCATCGCCGTGATCAGCGACATGAACGTGCCTGGGCTCATCTCGCGCAGGATCGCGCCGGGCCGCGTGGCGAGGAAGACCACGAGCGCCAGGGCGAATGCGGCGACGAACTGGACTACCGCGTTGGCCATCGAATTGGTCGAGGCGATCTTGAGGTTCAGGCGCCGGATCGCGTCGTTGACCGTGGCGAAGCGGCGCTGCTCGTAATCGCGCCCGCCATACACCTTGACCTCGCGCTGGCCGCTGACGACCTCATCGACGATGCCGGTAATCGAGCCGACCGAATCCTGAATGCGATGGCTGATACGCCGGTAACGCTTGCCGACGTACCACACGATAAGCGCGACCGGCGGAGCGAGCACGAACAGGGCCAGGGTCAGGCGCGCGCTGTTGTACAGCATCACGCCGATCTGACCGACGATCATCAGACCATCGAGCACGAGGATCTTCAATCCGTCGGTGCTGGCGTTGGCCACCTGTTCGACGGTGAAGGTCATCCGCGCAATCTGCGTGCTCGATGCCTCGCGCTGGAAGAACGCCGCCGGCAGAGTCAGGTACTTGCGGAAAACTTCCTCGCGCAGCGTCTGAATTACGCCGCGCGCGATGCGCGCCATGTTGTAGCCGGCAGTGTAGGTCGCCATGCCGCGGACGAGGAACAGACCGACGATGAAGATCGGCATCCAGAAAATCGTCGCCTTGTCCTTGTGCACGAACAAGTCGTCGAGCATGGGCTTGATGATCAAGGTGAACACCGACGCACAGGCGGCGTCGAAGATCATGCCGAGCATGGCCAGCAGCGCAATCGGCCAGTAACGCGCCGAATAACTCAGCAGACGCCGCCAGGTCGCCCACGGCGATGCGGCGGAATCGGTCGAAACGGCGCTCACTGCTTTCCGGTGTCCTTGCTGCGCACGGTGGCGATGGACATGTGCGTGAAGCCAAGCTGGCCGAGCGCGTCCATCGCCGTGACCACGGCCTGATGAGGCGTCATCGCGTCCGCGCGCAGGATCACCGGCTGGTCGCGGCTGTCGCCGGCGATGTGTTCGATCGCCTGCTTGAGCGTCGCAACGTCGGGATTGAGCACCTCGTTGTTGTCGACGTAGAACCGGCTGTCCGCACCGATCATCACGATCAGCGGGTTCTTCGGCGCCTCTTCCACTTTTTCCGACGCCTGCGGCAGTGTCACCTTCAACGCCGAATGCTGCACGAAGGTCGTGGTCATGACGAAGAACATCAGCAGCGTGAGCATGACGTCGATCAACGAGATCACGTTGATCTCGAAATCGTCCTGGCGTTGCGCACCCAGTCGCATGTCAGTGGCCCGCGCGCGTGGCCCGCGCCGCCGGTGCGGGCACCTCGGCGTGCGCGGAAAGTTCATCGATCAGCCGGATCGTCTGCTCTTCCATGTCGACCACGAAGTCGGCGACACGACCGCGGAAATAGCGATGGAAAAAATACGCCGGAATCGCCACGCACAAACCCGTCGCTGTGCACACCAGCGCCTCGCCGATGCCGCCGGCCATCTTCAGCGGATCGCCAACGCCCGAAACCATCACCGCGAAGAACATCTTGATCAGGCCGAACACCGTGCCAAGCAGACCGAGCAGCGGCGAGATCAGCGCGATCGTGCCGAGCGTGTTGAGGAAGCGTTCGAGCCGGTGCACGACGTGGCGGCCGGTGTCCTCGACACGTTCCTTGATGATCTCGCGCGACCGCATGCGCACCGACAGTGCCGCGGCGAGGATCTCGCCGAGCGGCGAATTCACGCGCAGAGTTTCGATGTGGCCGGGATCGAGCTTGCGCGTGCGCGCCCACGCCAGCACCTGCTCGCCGAGTTCCGGCGGTACCACGCTCTTGCGCCGCAGCGACCAGAAACGTTCCAGGATGATGGCCAGCGCCACCGCGGAACACAGCAGGATCGGCACCATCGCCCAGCCGCCGGCAATCAGGATTTCGAGCACGCGCGAGACTCCGCAAATGAACCGCTGTAATCATAGCAGCGCGGGACGGATTTGCGCTGGGAATCAAGCCACGCTCAAACGCTCCCGCAGCCCGCTGCGCCGCATCACCTGCCGCGCCACGGCGGCGCGCAGCACGTTCGTGCTCGCCCACAACACGGCACCCTCGCGCGCACGCGAAACAGCCGTGTAGACGAGTTCGCGACTGAGGATGTGGTGCTGCGCATCCGGCGGCAGCAGTACGGCGACGTGGTCGTATTCCGAGCCTTGGCTGCGGTGGACGGTGATGGCCCAGGCGGTCTCGAACGCGGGCAGCGCGCGCGGCGAGAAGCTGCGCGGCGCGCCGTTCGCGCTCGCGTCGAACCAGACGCGCAGGCCCTCCTTGCCTTCGAGCGCGATGCCGACGTCGCCGTTGTACAAGCCGCGCGCATAGTCGTTGCGGGTGACGATGACCGGGCGGCCATGGTACCAATCCTCGCTGGCGTCGAAGCCGAAGCGCGCCGCGAGCGGGCGATGCACCTGCGCGTTGACGCTGGCGGCGCCGAAAGCCCCTTCGCGCAGCGCGCACAGGATCTGCATCTGGCGCAGCGTCGCCAGTGCGTGTGTCGGTTCGACCTCCGGACTCAGGATATGCGAGAAGACACGGGCGTGCGTGGCGACCCAATCTTCGATGTTCGCACGCAAGGCCGCGACATCCGCGCTCGCGCGCCAGCGCACGCCGCCATCGTCGCCGCCGAGAATGCGTTCGACCCAATCCGCATCACCGCTGCGCAGCGCATCGAGCGCGGATTGCAAACCGGCACGCGCTCGAAAACTGTGCGTGAGGGTCAATACTTGCCCGGCCAGTGGCGCGGATTCCTCCAGCGTATGCGCTGTGTCGCCGAGTACACCGCTCAGTCGCGCGGCCAGCGCGTGCGGCAATGCATTTTGAGCAACGCTGCCGGCGATGTCGCCGAGCACGCTGCCAGCCTCGATCGCGTACAACTGCGCCGGATCGCCGAGCAGGATCAGCACCGCGTTCGGACGCAGCGCGTCGAACAGGCGCCGCATCATGGCGAGGTCAATCATGGAAGCCTCGTCAGCAACGACGATGTCGGCGGCAAGCGGTGCATCGGCATTGAAGGCGTACTCGCCGGAACGCGCAGAAAATCCGAGCAGGCGATGCAGGGTTTGCGCGGGCGTGGCGCGGACGCGCTCGAGCAACGGCACGAATGACGCATCCGGTGCGAGTGATTCCGCCAACGCACGCGCACCGTTGGCGATGGATGAGGACAGGCGCTGTGCGGCCTTGCCGGTCGGCGCGGCCAGCGCGACCACGGGTTCCGCGGATAGCACACAGGCTTTGGCATGACGCAACAACAGCAGCAGCATGCGCAACACCGTCGTGGTCTTGCCGGTGCCGGGGCCGCCCGCGAGCACGAACACGCGCGCGCCGGGCACGGCGGCCACGGCGGCGCGTTGCCAGCGCGTGGATTTCGCATCCGTGCCGGCGAAAAGCTCGTCAACGTCCGCCGTCAGGGTTTGCGCATCCAGCGGCAATGTGCGCTCCGCTGCGCGCTTGCGCAGCATTTCGGCCAGCCGCGTTTCATTGCGCCAGTTGCGCCAGGTATACAAATTCGTACCAGCGCAAACAAACGGCGCGAACGCGTCGCCGTTGCCGACCCAGGCATGCGCGCGCAAGGCCGGGATTTCCGCCGCGGAAAACCCGGCGTCGGCGGCAAGATCGCAACGCACGTGTCCCTGCGCTTCGCCAAAACTCAACGCCGCCGACGCGCGCGCGAGCAGGTCCGAACCGCTGTGCTGGCGCACCCAGTGCGCCAAAGCCAAATCGAAATCGCGTTCGGGAATTGACGCCGCCGTCATGCCGACACCTCCGCGCCCGCGAAAACATCATCCAGATCGAGAATCAATTTCGCCGGCCAGTGCCGTCGCCACACGCCCGCGCCGGGCGCGAGGCCGACGCCACGCAGGAACAGGTAGACGCTGTCGCCCAGATGCCGCTCGGGCGAGTAGTCGCGCAGGCGTCCGACCAGATAGCGATGCAGGGCGAGCGTGTACAGCAGCGCCTGCAAGGGATAAAAATGTTCGGCCATCGCCGCGTCAAGCGCGGCGCCGGCATAGTCGGACCGGCGCGCGCCGAGCCGGTTGGTCTTGTAATCGAGCACGTGGTAGCGGCCCGCGAAGACGAAGACAAGGTCGGCAAAGCCGGTCAGCATGCCGCGCAGTTCGTGCGCGCGCAGATGCGCCGGCCAGATATCGGCGAATCCATGCGCCGCGCAGGCCGCGAGCAGTTCGTGCAACGACACCGCGATCGGAAACTGGAATCCGAATTCAGTCACGCGTTCGTGCGCGGACAAATCCATCAGGCGCAAGCCATTGCCCAGATCGGATTCGCGCGTGCGTGCAAGCATGCGCAGCAAGGCCGCTTCGGATTCAGGATTCTCGGCATCAAGACCTTCCGCCGCCAATCCAGCGAGCAGCACGGAGCGCTCGACCGGACGCATGCCGGACTGCTCCAACGCCTTGTGCACGGCGTCGCCGAAGAGGCGTCCGCGAAAGGCATCCAGCGCCAGCAACTCCGGATGCTCGGCTTGCGCCGCACTCGCATCGATGTCGGGCACCGCGACTTCGGATTCGTCGGCCGCAGCCGCGTCGGCATCTTCGGCAACGCGCCAGCGCGTGATGCCGGTGAAGCTGTGCAGCCATTCGAACGGGCGCAGCGCCGGCAGCGGCGAACGCGGCGCGAAATCCGGGGGCGGGGCATCCGAAGCGAGATACTTCGCTTCGCAGGACACGGCGGGATCGACGACAGCCATGCCGCCGAGCTTGCGTGCGAGTTCCGGCAAATCCGCTTCGCCGAACGTGAGACCGGATTTCTCCTGCGCCTGCCGCAACAAGATATCGATGGCCGGAATCTGCCAGGCCGTCGCATTCTCGGGCACGCCGCGATCGGCCCAGTAGACATGCAGCGCGGACTTGGCGCGTGTCATCGCGACGTAGAGCAGGCGTCGGCGCTCGCGCAAATCCTCGGCAAAATGACGCGCGAAATTCTCCTTGAATTCGCCGGATCCGGCATCGATGCACACGCTGCCCTGATCGTTATGAAAGCGCAGGACCTTGGGCTCGAACTGACCGGCACGTGCAGAGATACGCCAGGCCAGCGGCAGGAAGACGACGGGAAATTCCAGGCCCTTGGCCGCGTGCAGGGTCATGATCCGCACCGCGCCCGCATCCGACGCCTTGCGCACGCGATAACTGGGCTCGTCGTCTTGCACGCCGTCGCGACGTGCGCGTGCGAACCAGGCGACGACGCCCTCGATGCCGGATTCTTCCGCTTCGCGCATGGCAATCAATTCGCCCAGATGACGCAAGTCGGTAAGCATGCGCTCGCCATCGTCGTGCCGCAGCAGCGCCCCGGCGCGCTGCGCAATCAGGTCCGCGACCGCACCGAATATCCCGCGCGATCGCGCCAGCGCATGCCATCGTCCGAAATGCTCGAGTTCGCGCTCGAACGCGGCCGGATCGTCCTGCAGCCCCACGATGCCGCGCCAGTCGTAGCCGAGCAGCGTGGTGGCCAGCGCGCCGCGCACGGCGCCGTCGTCGTCGGGATGCAGCACAGCGGCGAGGAACAATTCCAGTTCCTGCGCGATGTCGCCGTCGAACACGTTGTCGCGCCCGCTGCCCACGCATGGCACGCCGCGCGCCGCGAGCAGCCGGCGCAAGGACGCCACCTGCTTGTTGTTCGGCGCCAGCACGGCGATATCTTGCGGTCGAACGGGCTTGTCTCCCAGCGTGGTCGCCGGATCGTTGAGCAATTGGGTGATGCGTTCGGCGCAGTCGTCGAGCGCGCGTTCTTCGAGTTTCGCCAACGCGCCCTCCGGCTCGCCGTTCTTGCCGAGCGCATCCCCGCGGAACAAATGCATGCGCAGCGGCGCGGTCGGCTCGCCCGCGTAGCGCAATGCCTCGCCTTCCACTCTGCCGGCGCAGCGCATGGACTGGTAGACGATACGCGCATCGCCGAAACCACCGGTGCTGGCAGCGTACAGCGCATTGAGCGCATCGACCAACGCCTGCGCGGAACGGAAATTCGTATCCATCGCACGGCGTGTCACGGCGCTGTCCCGCGCCTTCAGATACGCCTCGATGTCTCCGCCGCGGAAACCGTAGATTGCCTGCTTCGGGTCGCCAATCATCGCAAGCCAGCCGCGCGGCGCACGCTTCGCATCGCAGTAGATCGCATCGAAGATTTCGAACTGTTGCGCGTCGGTGTCCTGGAATTCGTCGACCAAAGCGAACGGATAAGCCTTGAACAGGGTTTGCGCGAATGCGCCGCGTTCGTCGCATACGTGCCCGTGCACGCTGCGGATGAGGGAGGAATAGGTCTGCCCCTGGCGTTGTTCTGCGCGGCGCGGAATTTCCTTGCGGCAGAATTCGCACGCGGCGACGAGCACGCGGCCGCGGATGAAATTTCCGCGGCGCGAAGCCAATTCAGCCGTTTCGCGCAACTCGCGGACCACCCGGTGATCGTGAAGGCGAAACGGCGCCTCTGCTCGCAATTGCTTTTCGACCGATCCCGGATCGAAATTGGCATCGATTTTTTTGGCGATGACCTCGCCGGCATCCCGACCGGATTCCAGCGCTTCCGTGACATCACGCAAACGCGTCAGGACCGCGGCATCCCGACGTTTGTAGTGTTTCTCGTCACACAACTTGCGGAGCTCGGACAATGTTTCCGGATCGCGCAAGCGTGCTAGCGCAGCATCCACCTTTTCCGCGCCATCAGCCGCCAGGACCCGCGCGCCCTGCGCCAGCATGGCATGCACGTCCCGCAGCAATTTTTCCGGCCCGCCGCCGAACAGTTCCGACTCTGCCGGATCGACCGCACCGTCCGCGAGATAACGTTGCCGCCAGAAGTCCTCGACGCATTCGCGCAGCAGCGCTTCTTCGTCCAGATTCACCTGCGCGGCAGCGACGCCGGAATCCAGCGGAAAGTCCTGCAGGAAGCGCTGGCACAACGCATGGATCGTACCGATCGGCGCGCGGTCGAAATCCATGCGCGCGAGTTGTATACGGCGCAACGCTTGCTTCGCCTCCCCTCCCTCGCCGAATTTCTCCGCGAGCCACTGCAGGGCGGAATCGCGGTCACCACCCTCGACCGTCGCGGGCATCGCGACGCTCAGGATGCGCCGCAATTCACGCTCGGCATCGGCCAGCCGCGTGCGCAAGCGTTCGCGCAACTCGCACGCAGCCGCCTCGGTGAAGGTGGCGACCAGGATTTTCTCGATCGTCGGCGGTTCGCCGCCTTCGAGCAGCAGGCGCAGGTACAACGCCGCGATGGTCCAGGTCTTGCCGGTGCCGGCGCTGGCCTCGATCAGCACGCGGTCCGGCGCAGCCAGCGACAGCGATTGCCAATCGAGTGTGCGGACGGGATCGTTCATCGCCGCACCGGCTCCGTATCGCGCAACAGCACCGTGCGCTGCGGATCGAGCGCGGCCGCCACCTGCGCGCAGATTTGCGCAAACGCCCGCGACGCGGTTGATGTTCCATCCAGAAAATCGGCGCCGCGCGCGAACAGGGCATTGTAGCCGGGCGCGTAACCTCCCTCTCCCTTCTTGAATTCACCTTCCTCCCATTCGGCCCTGGCCTTGTCGATACGTGCATGGGGCTTCGCCGTACACCAGGCCCAGGCAGTCTTGACGGGAAACAAGAATGGTACGCGCTGCGACTGGCGCGCCATCACCAGCAGCGTCTCCAGGCCGTTGCGCAATCGCGAATCGTCCTGCGCACGAATTGCGGCAAGCAGCGGCGGTTCGGCGATCGCGCCCGACTTTTGTTCGTCCAGAAAAACCGGCGCGGCGTCGCTCCCGGACAAGCGCAACGCCGCGTAGCGGATGTAGAAAGGCAGCAGGTCGCCGAAGTCCGCCGCGCGCTTGGTGCGTAGTCCGACCAGGGCCAATTCGCCGTTTGCGCGGGCGTACACGTCGCGCAGCACGCCGGCGAGCCGGGTACCGGCGACATCGAGTTCGACGCTGTACGGAGCCTGCGTCACCGACCCGCCGAGCGTGTTCGCGAGCGCGGCCAATGCGGGTTGCGCACGTTCGCGCAGGTCGGCCCAGGCCTGCGCGCCGATCGCGCCGACAGCCAACGCACCGGAGCGCGCGAGGCCGTCCGGCACCGCTTCCGGCAGCGTCACCGCACCACGCCGAAGCGCGTCGAGCACCTGGCGCGATTCCATGCGCTCACGTCGGTCGAAGCCCGATTTCAGCGGTTCGCCATCGATCGCGGCATCGTCGTCGAGCGCGCCACGGTCGATGCCGGCGATTTCGCGCAATTGCGTTTGCAGCGGATCGCGCCAGAAGCGCGCGAGGTTGTCGAGTGTCCAGATTCGCGGTTCGTCCCGCACCGTTTGCGTTGCGCCTTCGAGATCGACAAAGATCGCCGATTCGATCCGCGCATCGTCGCGTTTCGCGAACTCGCCGTTGAATGAAAACAGGCGCGGATCGGACTCGTTGAAATAGCGGGCGTCGAACGGCTGCAAGGGATGTTCGATCCACCATGGCCGGTTCTTCCTGTCCTCGATCGATAGACCGTCGTCAAGGAATTGCAGTAGCTCCGCCAGCGGCGCGGACGGATCGATGTGGCGATTTTCGCAAACGTCACGACCGATGTAGCTGATGTGCAGATGCTGGCGCGCGGCCATCAGGGCTTCGAGGAAAAGCTGGCGATCCTCGCGGCGCGTATCGCGGTCGCCGCGCCGGGGTTGTTCGAGCATGCGATTCAAGCCCGTGTCGGCGCCATCGCGCGGGAACTCGCCCTCGTTCATGCCGATGAGGCAGACGACGCGGAACGGAATAGAGCGCTGCGGCACGAGGCCGCAGAACGTCACGCCGCCAAGCAGGAAAGGCTGGCGCTCGGACACCGCATCGAGCTGGCCGCGCACGGCCTCGCGCACGACGTTCCACGACAGCTTCTGCGCTCCGGCCGCCATCGCTTGCGTACCCAGCTCGGCGAGCGCGCGCCGCAGCGCGTCCAGCGCGCGAGTTTCCGCGGCATCGTCCGGGTCCGCGCGAAACAGCGCGTCGATCCGCTCGCCGAGCCAGGCGCACCAATCCCGCAGTTGCCGCTGCTGCGCGAATCCGTCGCGCAACTCGCGCAACACATCGACCAGGCGGTGCGTGCGTCCAAGCAGTAGCGTGGCGGACGCATCGATGCCCGGCAATGGCAACACGCCATCGAGTAGTCGGCCATCCGTATCTGCACCGGCAATCGCGCCGGCGAAGACGCGATCGAATCCGAACGTCCAGGAATTGTTCTCCACTGCGGCGGCGCCGGCTTGCGCCTTCATGGCGGCATCAAGGCCCCAGGCCACGCCAGCGCGGCGCAGCGTCGTTTCCAACATCTCGCGATCGTCGCCATCGAGTCCGAAGCGCCGCGCCAGCGCGGGGACATCGAGCAGGCCGAGTACTTCGCTCAGCGCCAGACGCGCCTCGCCCAGATCGAGCAGCTTCGCAAACGCGCGCAGCAGCGGATGCGTCTGCGCAAGGCGCACGTCGGCTAGATGCCAGGGGATCTGCGCCGGATCGTTGCCGTGGCGCGCCGCCTCGCCGAACACGGCGGGAAGATACGGCGCATACGCGGCGATGTCGGGCGCCATCACCACGATATCGCGGGCCTTCAAACCCGCGTCGTCAGCGAGAAAGCGCAGCAGTGCATCCTTGAGCACTTCGAGTTCACGCAGGCGCGTGGCGCAGGAATGCACGCGCATACTTGCATCCGTGGGCGTTACGGGAATCGCCGACACGCGCCGCGGCTCGTTGGCACGAATGCCGTCCTGCAAACGCAAGAGCAGATTCGACGATTGCGCTTGCGCATCGTCCTCGCCCGCGTCGAGTTGGATGCCCGCGGTTTCCAGCGCGATGAAAAAATCCTGCGCCATGCGTCCGAGCGACACGAGCAGGGGATGGCCGACCTGGAAATACCAGTCGTCCGGCACCTCGCCCATGCGCAACATCTGTCGCCGTGATTGCAGATCGGCCCAGTATTCGCGGCAGGGATCGGGAAAATACAGGTGCACCGCCCGATGCGCCGAGACGGCATGCAGCGCAGCGAACACATCCGCAGGCAGATGGCTCACGCCGAATACATGCAGCGTGCCTGCGTCGCCGTCGCCGCGCGTGGCCAGCGCCGCGGCGAGTTGTACATGGCGCTGCGCGCGATGCGACCCTGGCACGCGCTTGCGCAAACTGCGCCAAAGCAGTCCTTGCCAATCCTTGGTGGCGCGGCTTTCCCAATCGGCGATCCAGTCCGGCCGGTAGATAAGATATTGCGAATACACGCCAGCTAGGCGGTCGGCCAGTTGGAAACGCCGCCGCTCTCCGTCGCCGCCATCGAGCAAACGCCGCACGCGCGCATCGTCCAGCGCCGGCAACAGCGCGTGGATATGCCAGCGCAGATTCTCCTTCTTGAAAGCCGGATCGGATGCGCCGCCGAGCACGCGCTCGGCCGTGCGCTCCAGCCATTGCCAGGGCTGGATCAGATCGAAATTCGCCGCGATGCCGCGCGACCCGCGCCGCGCGTACTCGCCGAGGAGCCAGCGCCCGAGACCCGGATGCGCGACGACGACGGTCTGCGGCGCCAGCACATGCGCCGGCCGTTCGGACTCCAGCGCCGCGAACAGCTCGCGGGCGAGCACTTCCGTGCGGCTGTCGCGGTGAACGAAAAATCCGGTCATCCAACGATGATACCGGCAAGCGTCTCAATTCCCGCGATCGATTCTTGCGCTTCGTCTCCGGAAGGCAATCATCGCTGGCGTTCCCATCGCCGCATCAAAATCCGTCGCCGTCGAAATCGTTGCGGAAAATCTTGTCGGTGATGAGGCTGCCGTAGACGTCCGCATTGTCGGTGGACGATGTACCGGAATCGGTCGCCGAATCGGCAGAGAAAGTGAAGCCGCTGGCAAAGACCGTCGCACCGCTCATGACGAAGATCGCGCCACCCTTGCCCTGGCCATTCGTACCCGCCAGCCCATTGCTGCCGCCGCTGCCGCCCAAGCCGCGCTGCGCCTGGTTGTTGTTGAAAATGCAGTTGGCGAGGCTGGCCTTGCCACCCGTGCGCACGAACACGGCGCCGCCCAGACCGGCACCGCCGCCGCCCCCGCCGCCGGTGCCGCTATTTTGCGAGGCGGTTCCCGAACCATCTCCGCCATTGCCGCCAAACGACCCTCCGGTTCCACCAACTGCTTTCGCGTAGTTGCCACCGCCGTTGCACAAGGTACCGCCGCCTCCGCCGCCGCCGTAACCGCCGGCACCTGCGGGTCCCGCCCCGCAATACGCCCAGCCCGCGCCGCCGCCTCCGCCGGCAAAACCTCCGTTGCCGGCCCGTGTAGCATTGCCCGTACCGCCACCGCCTCCGCCACCGCCATCGCCGCCGTTGCCACCGGAATAGAAACCGACCGTTCCCGGTGCCCCGCCGGTATTGCCGAACGGTCCGCCATTACCACCGCGCGTGGCTTCCACGCCATAGGCCGGCGTAGCCACCATCGGCGGCGCGTCTTCGCCGAAACCACCACCGCCGCCGGCATAAAAGGTGCCGATTGGACCATTCGTGCTGCCTCCGCCGCCACCGATCGATCGATTGCCGGTAAAGGTGACGTAGTCTGCCGAGAATCGGCCGCCACCATTGACGAAAACCGCGCCGCCCATGCCCGCCGCACCGCCGCCGGCACCGTCGCGCTGCACGGTGGTTCCTGCGCCGCCTTGCGACGTGCCGCCCGCGAGAGTGACCTTGCTCACCAC
>DATIVQ010000280.1:0-5605 GCA_035465735.1 Rudaea sp. | reverse complement strand
CCACCGGACAGGCACACCATGATGCGGTCGCCGTCCTCGATCATGTTGAAATCGGCGATCGCCTGACCGCATTGGCGGCGCAGGCGCTTGGCCAGCTTGTTCGCGTCGATTTCGTGTTTGCGTGCGGCGGAAGCGGACATGGCGGATGGAAAAAATCGGGCCGTGCATTCTACGCCAGCCCGTACAATGTCGGCATGGATGTTTCTCACCTTCTCGATGGCTTGAATCCCGCGCAGCGCGAAGCGGTCAGCGCGCCGCCGGGGCATTACCTGGTGCTCGCCGGTGCGGGCTCGGGCAAAACGCGCGTGCTCACGCACCGCATCGCCTGGCTGCTCGAAGTCGAGCACGCCTCGCCGTGGTCGATCCTGGCCGTCACGTTCACGAACAAGGCCGCCGGCGAGATGCGCGCACGCTGCGAAGGCCTCATCGCTCAGGGCACGCGTGGACTGTCGATCGGCACCTTCCACGGCATCGCGCATCGACTGCTGCGCCAGCATTGGCGCGAGGCGAAGTTGCCCGAGACATTTCAGATACTGGACTCCGACGATCAGTTGCGCCTGCTCAAGCGCACGATCCAGGGCCTTGGCCTGGACGAGTCGCGCTTTCCACCGCGCCAGGCCGCATGGTTCATCAATACCGCCAAGGACGAGGGCAAGCGGCCGGACGCATTCCAGGCGCAATCCAATCCTCTGACGAAGACGCTGGTCGACATCTATCGCGCCTACGAAGACACGTGTCGCCGTTCGGGTTTGGTCGATTTCGCCGAACTATTGCTGCGCGCACACGAGCTGTGGCTCGCCGACGATGCCCTGCTCGCGCATTACCGCGAGCGCTGGCGGCACCTGCTCATCGACGAATTCCAGGACACCAACACGATCCAGTACGCGTGGATCCGCGTGCTCGCGGGACAGACCGGGCAAGTCTTCGTCGTCGGCGACGACGACCAGGCGATCTATGGCTGGCGCGGCGCGCGCGTGGAGAACGTGCAGCATTTCCTGCGCGACTTTCCCGGCGCCAAGACGATCCGGCTCGAGCAGAACTACCGTTCCACCGGCAACATCCTCAATGCCGCGAACGCGATCATCGCGAACAATCCGCAGCGCTTGGGCAAGAAGCTGTGGACGGCGGATGCGGCCGGCGCGCCGATCGCGCTGTATGCCGCCTACAACGAGCAGGACGAGGCGCGATTCGTCGTCGAGCGCATCCGCGAACACGTCCAGCGCGGGGGCAAGGCGAGCGACTGCGCGATCCTGTACCGCTCCAACGCGCAGTCGCGCAATTTCGAGGAACAGCTGATCCAGCACGACGTCCGCTACCGCGTCTACGGCGGCCAGCGTTTCTTCGACCGCGCCGAAATCAAGGATGCGCTCGCCTACTTGCGCCTCGGCGCCAACCGCCACGACGACGCGGCGTTCGAGCGCGCCGTGAACACGCCGCCGCGCGGCATCGGCGAACGCACGCTCGATGCGTTGCGCCAGCGCGCACGATCGACGAATGCCTCGATGTGGGACGCGGCGCAGGCCGAAGCGGCTGGTGCGGCGCTGGCGGGGCGCGCGAAAAACGCATTGAAGTCGTTTCTCGCGCTGATCGACGAGCTTGCCAAAACCTGCGCGTCCGACGGCGATGCGCCGATGGCGCTGGCCGAGCAGGTCGAACATGCCATCGCCCGGACCAGTCTGCGCGACTACTACGAAGCCGATTCGCGCGGCAACGCGGAATCGCGCGTGGAGAACCTCGACGAACTCGTCAACGTCGCCAGTCGCTTCGAGCGCAACGCCGAGGATATCGAAGCGGGTTTCTCCGAACTTGTCGCATTCCTCGCCCACGCCGCGCTCGAAGCCGGCGAAAGCCAGGGCGAGGCGTGGGAAGACTGCGTGCAATTGATGACGCTGCACTCGGCCAAGGGATTGGAGTTCCCCGTTGTTTTTCTTGCCGGGCTGGAAGACGGATTGTTCCCCAGCCAGAAATCGCTGGACGAGCCCGGGCGCCTCGAAGAAGAACGGCGTCTGGCTTATGTCGGCATCACGCGCGCGCGGCAGACGCTGGTCCTTTCTTACGCCGAATCGCGCCGCCTGCACGGATCGGAAACCTACAACCGGCCGTCACGCTTCCTGCACGAGTTGCCGCGCGAACTGCTGCAAGAAGTGCGTCCGCGCGTGCAGGTGTCGCGGCCCATGTACGCCGGCCGCTTCGTCGATGACGGCGGCGAGGCCATGCCGCTCAAGCTCGGCCAGCACGTGCGCCACGTCAGCTTCGGCGACGGCGTCGTTATCGATGCCGAAGGCACCGGCGCGCACGCGCGCGTGCAGGTGAATTTCGAGAATGCCGGCGCGAAATGGCTGGTGGTGGCTTACGCCAATTTAGTGCCTCTTTAAGAGCAAAGCTTCTGCTCGCGTCGTTGGAAGCAAGGCTTCCGTCCGTCCTGCGGCCGGCCGGGTTACTTCTTTGCTCGTGCACTGCGCCGCAGGAGCGGCGCGAACAGCGGAGCTGGCCGCGAAGCGGCGAAGGGCAGGATGCCCGGAGTCAAGAAGTAACCAAGAAACACGTTCAGAGCGGACCATCCCCTAGGAGGAGCTTCACGAGATTTCTGCTGTGGAAGTTCAGGTTCTGCTTCCAACTCGGTCATTCAGCATTGCCGCGTGTGCGCTCTAACACTGATTAGGCGAGTTGTATTTGCGACTCGCATCCGCTCGCAGCGCCTGCGTGCAGTTCCTTCCATGGGCCATTCTGCTTTGAGGCGCTTTCTTTCGGTTACCTTTCTTTGCGCCAGCAAAGAAAGTAACCCGCTCGCCGGACGCGAGCGGAAAACCGCAGGATGCAACCGGAAGCTACGCTTTTGAAACCGATATACTCGCAACCGTGAAAACGCCGAGAGCCGCCATGCGTCCGAATCAAATCCTTCCCCTGTTGGCGCTCTGCGCCGTCCTTGCCGGCTGTGGCAACAAAGGTCCGCTCGTGCTGCCGGACCAGAAACCGCAGACCCAGCCGCAACAACCTGCGGCAACGCCGGCCCAGCCAACCCAGGATTCCGGCAAGCAGTGAAGTTGCGCTTCGCCAAGATGCACGGCATCGGCAACGATTTCGTGATCGTGGATTGCCGCACGCAACTGTTCTCCCTGTCGCCCGCACAGATCGCGAAGATCGGCGACCGCCATTTCGGCGTTGGTTTTGATCAGTTGCTGACCATCGAATCGGCGCCGGACTCCACGAGCGCATTTTGCTACGGCATCTACAACACCGATGGCTCACGGGCAATGCAGTGTGGCAATGGCGTGCGTTGCGTTGCCGCCTGGCTGCGCCGAGCCGGAGCGCTCGGCACGGGCATGACACGGCTGCAAAGCCCGTCCGGCCCAGTCGCGGTGGAATTGCTCGATGGCGGCGACGTACGCGTGGACATGGGCGTACCACGCTTCGCGCCGGCGGATATTCCCTTGACGCTGTCGCAAGACGATCCGTTCCGGCTGCGTATCGCTGATGCGGACGTTGAATTCGGCGCCGTGTCGATGGGCAACCCGCACGCGCTGATCGAAGTGGTGGACGTCGCGTCCGCGCCGCTGGAATCGCTGGGTGCGGCGTTATCCACAAATGTGCATTTTCCACAAGGTTGTAACGTCGGATTCGCGCAAGTGCTGGATCGCGCGCACATCCGCCTGCGCGTGTGGGAGCGTGGCGCGGGCGCGACGCTGGCCTGCGGCAGCGGTGCCTGCGCGGCGGTTGCGATCTTGCGCCAGCGTGGCAAACTCGACGCCGCGGTCGCCGTGGAACTGCCGGGGGGAACCCTGCAAATCCAGTGGGACGACCCAGGCGCACCGGTGTGGATGCGCGGACCGGCGCAATTCGTGTTCGAGGGAGAAATCGAGATATGAGCGAGACAACGGCCAAGGATGGACTCAACCCGACCGAGGTGGCGAGTTTCCTGCGCCGCCATCCGGAATTCCTGAGCGAGTATCCGGATATCGCGCTGACGTTGGCCATGCCGCGCGACCAGGGTGCATCGACGTCGCTGGCGCATTACCAGCTCGACGTGCTGCGCGAGCAGAAACGCGAATTGAACCGGCGCCTGCACGAGCTGATCGGCATTGCGCAGGAGAACGAGCAGCTCATGATACGCACGCACACGCTGGCGATGGCGCTGCTGCGCGAGCGCACGCTCGGCGACTGCGTGCGCCGCATCGCCGCGACGCTGACCGAGGATTTCAACACTGAGCGCATTCGCCTCGTCCTGTTCCGTGCCGCGAGCGAAGACCTGCCCGCTGCAGACTGGCTGCTGCTTGCGCCCGGCGGCGCGACCGAGCTTCCCGCGTTTGCCGAATTCCTCAAGCGCGGCGAGCCGCTGTGCGGACGCTTGCAGCCGGACAAGATCGCGTATCTGTTCGGCGACGAGAAAGACGCCGTGCAATCGTCCGTGCTGATGCCGGTCGGTAACGTCGGCATGCTTGCGATCGGCAGCGGCGATGCGCATCGCTTCCATCCCGGCATGGGTACGGTGTTCCTGAAGCTGATCGCCGAGACCATCGCCGCGGCAATCGCGCGCTATTCCTGAAATTCGATGGCCGACGATCCGCTCGCGCAGGGCATCGACGGTTTCGCCGCGTACCTGCGCAACGAACGGCGCTATTCGCCGGCGACACTCGCCAATTACACGCGCTCGTTGCGCCAATTGCGCGAGTATCTGCAAACGCAGGGCGTGACACGTTGGCGTGACGTGCGTAACGAGCAGGTCCAGGCTTTCATCGCCAGGACCCATCGGGCCGGACTTTCGCCCGGATCGCTGCGCGACATGCTGTCCGCCTATCGCAGTTTCTATCGCTGGCTTGCGCGCGAAGGCGAGGCGACATCGAACCCGGCCATCGGCGTGCGCTCGCCCAAGTCGCCGCGCAAGTTGCCGCAGGTGCTCGACGTCGACGAAGTCGGCGCGCTGCTGGATTTTCCCGCGAACGACCCGGAAGCCGTGCGCGATCGCGCGGTTTTTGAACTTTTATACTCGTCCGGCCTGCGCGTGTCGGAACTGACCGCGGTGCGCTGGCGCGACCTGGACATGGCCGAAGGCCTGATCCGCGTCACCGGTAAGGGCAGCAAGACGCGCATCGTGCCGGTCGGCGGCAAGGCCGTCGCCGCGCTGAGGGCGTTGCGCGAGCAGGACAATCCTGGCGCCGACGATCCGCTGGTGCGCGGGCGACTGGGCAAACCGCTGACGCCGGGTGGCGTGCGTGCGCGCCTGAAACGCCGCGCCAAGGACCAGGGCGTGTGGAAGCGCGTGTATCCGCACCTGCTGCGGCATTCGTGCGCCAGCCACTTGCTCGAATCCTCCGGCGACCTGCGTGCGGTGCAGGAACTGCTCGGCCACGCCGACATCGGTACCACGCAGATCTACACGCACCTCGACTTCCAGCATCTGGCGAAGGTTTACGACGCGGCGCATCCGCGGGCGAGACGGAAGTAGGTCGGCTACTTCGCACCAGAGCTCACGGCTCCCGCTGCGGCGACGTTTTGCCCGTACACGTTTTCGTTGAAGCCGATGATGCGCAAATGCTCCGTCATCAGGATCGGGACCGCCGAAATATCGAGCGTCTTGTAGAGACTCTCCGCTGCGGGCGATGTGTCG
>DATIVQ010000279.1:0-4822 GCA_035465735.1 Rudaea sp. | reverse complement strand
CATGGCGCCGCGGCGCGCGCCCAGGCATGCGCGAAGCCGGCAAGCGCGAACAGCAGCAGGGACAGGAACACGAAAGCGTGGCTGTGCAGTGCCACGATCAGGTGTTCCATGTACAAGCGGCGCTTGAAGAGGTAGAAGATCTTCAGCAGCAGCGCGAACAATGGCATCAGTACGAACAGTACCTGTGGCAATACGCCGAGCGCGCCGGCGATGAGCAGGGTCGGATCCTTGCGGATGCGCGGGATGTTTTCCTTGGCGTGCTCTATCGCCGCATTCAGGCGCGCGTTCGCGAAATCCGGCAGCCAGCCGATGCGCACCGGATTGGTCTTCGCGTCCCACGGCTTGTCGTTGAAGCTTATCGTGTCGAGGGCGGGATCCGGTGGCGGCGTCTCGCCCTTGGCGCGGGCGTCGGCGACCTTCTGCAGGTACGCAAGCCGCTGATCGGCTTCCTTGCGGATTCTGGCGGCGTCTTTTTCCATCTGAGCGTCGACCTTCTTCTGCACGTCGCCCGGCGCCGGCGTCGCGCCGATGACCGCGCCGGCGATCGCTCGGGCGGATTGCAGCTTGGCCAGCGCCGCATCGCGCCGCGCGGCGACTTCCTGCGGCGTCATCGCCGCGGAGATGCCGGGGCTGTCGCCGTTGTCCATGACGACATACTTGCCCAGATTGGAATCGCTCAGGGTGAGCTGGATCGTGAAGAACGCGATCACGCTGAGGAAAAAGTAAAGGCGGAACGGCGTCACGTAGCGCGTGCGGCGGCCGGCGAAGTACTCGCGGGTCAGGAAGCCGGGCCGGAAATACAGCGGCAGCAGGGTGTGGAAGATGCGCGAGTCGATATTGAAGATGGTATCGGCGACGTCGTGCAGCATGCCCGACAGCGGTCGGATCATGCCTTTCACTGGTTGGCCGCAGGCGTGGCACCAGGCGCCTTGCAGCGGCGTGCCGCAGTTCAGGCATAGGCGCGGCGGCGGGCCAGCGGGCTCGGGAGCGGGAGTCGGGGAGTCGGTGGCTGTCATGCGCGCACTTTATCCGATCGGGCGTGATGTGGCAGCGGCGCCTCGCGCCTCATGCGGTTACACTGCGCGGCCCGCTTGCCGATGCACCGACCACGATGCTGCGTTTGCCGCCGCGCCTGCGCCACGAATTGCGCGAAACCCTGCGCCTGGCCGCGCCGCTCGTGCTCGGCCAGTTGTCGGCGATCGGCATGAACGTGGTCGATACCCTGCTTGCCGGGCACTACAGCTCGCAGACCCTCGCCGCCGTGGCGATCGGCGCGAACGTTTGGGTGCTCGCCATCGTCGCCGCGATTGGCGTGATGATGGCAATGCCGCCGTCGGTGGCGCATCGACACGGCGCGGGTGAAAGCGAATCCATCGGTGCGCTGCTGCGCCAGGCGTTGTGGCTGGCGGCGGCAATCGGCGTCATCCTGTTCTTTGCCGTGCGTCATGCCGGAACCCTGCTGCGTGTGATGGGCATCGCGCCGGACATCGCCGCGCAGGCGCAGTTGTTCCTGCACGCGATTTCCTGGGGAGCGCCAGCGCTGACCGGCTATTTCGCGCTGCGCGGTTTTTCCGAAGGTCTGGCCCTGACGCGCCCGACCATGTACTTCGGCGCATTCGGCCTGGCCCTGCTCGCGCCGGTCGGCTACGTGTTCATGTACGGCGCGTTCGGCCTGCCCGCCCATGGCGCGCAAGGCTCGGGCATGGCCACGGCAACCGTGCTGTGGGTGCAGTTCGCCGCGTTCGCCGCGTATATCGCGCGCCGCCGGCATTACACGATCTACGCGCCGTTCGCGCGCTGGCAGTGGCCGCAGCCCGGCACCATCGTCGAATTGCTGCGCCTGGGCGTGCCGATGGGCATTTCGCTGTTCATGGAAGCGAGCCTGTTCGTCACTGCCGCGCTGCTGATCGGCTCGCTCGGGCCGGACATCGTCGCCGGCCACCAGATCGCGATCAACGTCGCATCGATCACGTTCATGGTGCCGCTGGGCGTGGCCATGGCGACGACCGTGCGCGTGGGCCGCGCGGCAGGCAGCGGCGATGCGGACGGTGCGCGCTGGGCGGGTTACGCCGGCATTGGCGCGTCGCTCGCCTCGCAGCTCGTGTCGTGCGCGCTGATGGCGCTGTTTCCGCATGCGATCGCGGCGCTGTACACCGGCGACGCGACCGTTGCCGCGGTCGCCGCGCAACTGCTGCTGTTCGCGGCAGCATTCCAGTTCTCCGACGGCATCCAGGTCACCGCGAACGGCGCGCTGCGCGGGCTCAAGGACACCACCGGACCGATGGCGATCACCACGCTTGCGTACTGGGGCATTGGCATGCCGGCGGGCTACCTGCTGTGCTTCCATTTTGGCCACGGCGCGCCGGGCATGTGGACTGGCCTGATCGCGGGCTTGAGCGTCGCGGCGGTGCTGCTGTTCGTGCGTTTCGCGCTTGAATCGCGCGGTATTGCCGCGAGGGCATGACCTTCAGCGCGTGCCCGGCCGGGCACGATCGGTTAGGCTTGCGCGAACTTTCCGGAGATTCCCATGGCCGAGCAACAACGCGGTGTGGTTATGCGTTTGCTGACCGCAATTTGGAACTTGTTCAATTTCACCCGGCGCCTGGTGTTCGGCGTCATCGCGCTGTTCCTGCTGATCGGTTTCATCGCCACGTTGCGGCCCGGTGCCCCGACGCTGCTCGGCAAGACCGCGCTTGTGCTCGATCCGAAAGGCAGCATCGTCGAGCAGTACTCGAACGACGCCGCGCAGCGCGTATTGTCGAACCTCGACGGCGACAAGTCGAAACAGACGCAGTTGCGCGACATCATCAAGGCGATCGACACGGCGGCGAAGGATCCGCGCATCGCGCGCATCGTGCTCGAACCGGACGGCGTCGAAAGCGCCGGCCTGTCGACGCTGCGCGAGATCGGCGCGGCGCTGGATCGCTTCAAGGCTTCCGGCAAGCCGGTGATCGCCGTGTCGAACGGCATGACCCAAGGCCAGTATTACCTTGCCGCGCACGCGAGCACGATCCTGCTGCACCCGGGCTCGCTCGAAGGCGTGCTGCTGACCGGCTTCGGCGCTTATCGCAGTTACTACAAGGATGCGCTCGACCGGCTCGGCGTGGACGTGCACGTGTTCAAGGTTGGCACGTTCAAGTCCTACCCCGAACCCTACGTGCGCAACGACGCCTCGCCCGAGGCGAAGGAAGCGGACCTTTACTGGATGAACGACCTGTGGGGCGATTACCTCAAGGATATCGCCGCGGCGCGCCATCTGGACGCGTCGAGGATTTCCGCGCAAATCGCGAACTACGCCGACGCGGTGAAGTCCGCAGGCGGCGACATGGCCAAACTCGCGCTCGCCGACAAGCTCGTCGACAAGCTGGCGACTCCGGACGAAGTGCGGCAGATGCTGATTGCCGACGGCGCGCGCGACCGGCACACGTACCGGCAGATCGACTTCGCCGACTACGCGGCGGTCGTCGAACGCGAACACCCGCTGGACACGCGGCCGCAAGTCGCGGTCGTGGTGGCTGAAGGCGAAATCCTGCCCGGTGACCAACCACAGGGCACGGTCGGCGGGCTATCCACGGCCAAGCTCATCCGCGCCGCGCGCGACGATGATCACGTCAAGGCGGTCGTGCTGCGCGTGAATTCGCCCGGCGGCGATGCGTTCTCGTCCGAGTTGATCCGGCGCGAAGTGGAATTGACGAAAGCGGCACACAAACCCGTGATCGTGTCCATGGGCAACGTCGCCGCATCCGGCGGCTACTGGATCTCGATGGATGGCAGCGAGATCTTCGCCGAGCCGACCACGATCACCGGTTCCATCGGCATCTTCGGCATCATGATGAACATCCCGAACACGCTGGCGAAGATCGGCGTGCACACGGATGGCGTCGGCACCACGCCGCTGGCTGATCCGATCGATCCGCGCCGCGCGCTTGATCCGAACGTCGGCGTGGCGCTGCAGGCGGTGATTGAAAACGGTTACCGCAATTTCATCACCAAGGTCGCGGCGGCGCGGCACAAGACGCCGGAACAGATCGACGCGATCGCCCAGGGCCGCGTGTGGAGTGGCACGCAGGCGCGCGAACGTGGGCTCGTCGACAAGATCGGCGGCCTGAAGGACGCAATCGCGGCTGCCGCGCAAGCCGCCGGCCTGGGCAGCAACTACCGCGTGACCTACGTGGAAAAGCCGCTCACGTTCTGGGAACGGCTGGCGATGAACATGAGCAACGATGCTCTGGTGCGCTTCGCTCACGCGGTGCTGCCGCAGATGCCGCTCGGCCTGCTCGACCCGCCGCAGATCCGCGAGCAATTGCGCTTGCTGGAAAGCGCGCGCGACGGGAAGCTGGGCGTGTATGCGTATTGCTTTTGCGGGATCAGATAACGGCCACTTGCCTCGCTTTGCTCAGCGTGTTCCTAGGCTCGCGCGTCCGGCGCTCGCCAAGTAACCCGGCCGCTCGCTCCGGCTCGCGGCGTTCGAACTCGCGCGCGATGCGTTTCATCGCATCGTGCAAGCGCTCGTTCTCACCCGCCCTGATCCTCGATCTGCTTGTCCTGCGCCTTTTTCTGCTCGTCGACGGTCTTTTGCACGTCTTTGGCTTTTTGCAGCGCCTTCACGTCGCTGCTGAACACGTTCGAGTTCGGCAGCGGCTGCACCGGTTGCGCGGCCGCAGCCTTTGGCGGCGGCGGTGCGTCGGCACTGCAGGCCGACAAGGCGAGCGTGAAGGCGGCAAACGCAGCAATTGCAATTCTCATGGCAGTCTCCCGGTGAATTGCGTAGAGTCTGCACCGTGAATCTTCGCACTTCAAGGCGGACATGACGGCGAATCCG
>DATIVQ010000278.1:0-2243 GCA_035465735.1 Rudaea sp. | reverse complement strand
CACGCGCGGCACCAGGGCCATGCGCGCCAGGCACGATCCGGCCGTCTTTACCGCCATCTCCCAGAGGCCGTCGTGAGCGTCGAAATCGCCATAGGCGCAGCCCAGCCGGGCCAGTCGCGTCTGCAGCATCGCGAAGTGGCGCGCCTCGTCGGCAGCAACGCCGACCCAGTCGCGGTAGTACGCGACCGGCATCCCGCGGAAGCGATAGACCGCGTCCCAGGCGAGGTTGATGGCGTTGAATTCGATGTGGGCGACGGCGTGCAGCAAGGCCACGCGGCCTTCCGTCGTGCCGAGCCCGCGCGGTGGCAACTCGCGCACGGATACCAGGCGCGGGCGTTGCGGCCGGCCGGGCGCGGCGATCGGCAGCGGCGGCGCACCGCCATCGATCGCAAGAAGTCCGGCCGCGAATTGCTCCGCGGCGCGCGCCGTCGCCGCCAGCTTGGCAGCGGGATCAGCCAGCCCCAGGCAGTGCGCAGCGCGTGCAAACACGCCGCCCGCCTCGTTTCGTGAATTCACGCCCGTCTCCATCCCTGCGCGGCTATTGTGCCAGAGGATTCATCCTGTTTTTCCCCTTGCCTTGCGCAGCCAGGAAAGGTGCCCCGCAGGGGCGGGTGCAGGCTTACGAAGCGCGGCGCTGGCTCTTCGCCTGATCCGAACGCACGAACTCGAGGTCGCGCAAATAGGTGGGTTCCACGCCGGTCACATATTCGCCGTTGAAACACGAGCTGTCGAAGCGCGTGAGCTTCTCGTTGCCTTCGGCCACTGCGGCCTCGAGATCGGCAAGGTCCTGGTAGACGAGCCAGTCGGCGCCGATCAGGCGCTGCACCTCTTCTTCGCTGCGGTCGTGCGCAACCAGTTCCGTCGGTGCCGGCATGTCGATGCCATAGACGTTCGGAAACCGCACCGGTGGCGCGGCCGAGGCGAAGTAGACTTTTTTCGCGCCGGCATCGCGCGCCATCTGGATGATCTGTTTCGACGTCGTGCCGCGCACGATGGAATCGTCCACCAGCAGCACGTTCTTGTTGCGGAATTCCAGCTCGATCGCGTTGAGCTTGCGCCGCACCGACTTCACGCGCTCGCTCTGCCCCGGCATGATGAAGGTGCGGCCGATGTAGCGGTTCTTGACGAAGCCTTCGCGCATCGGGATACCGAGCGTCTGCGCGAGCGAACTCGCCGCCGTGCGCGCGGTGTCGGGAATCGGGATCACCGCGTCGATGTCGTGCCCGGGTTTCAGGCGTGCGATCTTGGCCGCAAGGCGCTCGCCCATGCGCAGGCGCGCCTTGTACACGGAGACGTCCTCGATCATCGAATCAGGGCGCGCCAGATACACGTATTCGAAAATACACGGCGCATGCGGATACCCTTCCGCGCAGTGGCGGCTGTGCAACTGGCCGTCCTGCGCGAGCAGAACGGCCTCGCCCGGTGCGACGTCGCGCAAGCGCTTGAAACCAAGGATGTCGAGCGCCACGGATTCGGATGCGACAGCGTATTCCTTGCCCTCGCCGGTCTGCCGCTCGCCGAGCACGAGCGGACGGATGCCGTAGGGATCGCGGAACGCGACGATGCCGTAGCCGAGCAGCAGCGAGACAATGGCGTAGCCGCCGCGCGCGCGCGCGTGCACGCCGGCGACGGCCTTGAAGATGTGATCCGGCGTCAGCGCGTGGCGTTCCTGGATCTGCAACTCGTGGGCGAGGATGTTGAGCAGGATTTCCGAGTCCGAATCCGTGTTGATGTGGCGGCGGTCGTCCTCGTACATCTCGCGGCGCAGCGTCTCGGTGTTGACCAGATTGCCGTTGTGGCCGAGCGCGATGCCGTACGGCGAATTGACGTAGAAGGGCTGCGCCTCCGCCGTACTCTCCGAACCCGCCGTCGGGTAGCGGCAGTGACCGATACCGATGCGCCCGCGCAGGCGCCCCATCGAGGCCTGGTTGAACACGTCGCGCACCAGACCGTTGCCCTTGTGCAGGCGCAGGCGGGATCCATCCACGGTGGCGATGCCCGCGGCGTCCTGGCCGCGGTGCTGCAATACGGTGAGGCCGTCATAGAGCGCCGAGGCGACCTCGGTGATGCCGACAATGCCGATGATTCCGCACATGATGGTTTACGCCTGCGTGGGTGTTGCGATTACGGATGCGAGGAGACGTCCGCCGGGTCCGCCGTGGTGGGGGCCGCTGGCGTGGACGCAGAAGATGACGATGTGGGTGCGCCGGGCTGGCCACGCAAGGCGGCCTGCAGGTCGCCCA
>DATIVQ010000277.1:0-1791 GCA_035465735.1 Rudaea sp. | reverse complement strand
CGTAGGGCAGGGGTCGGTCGTGGATGGCGAGTGTGGCGGGCATGCGCGCAGTGTCGCATGCAATAATTCGATGATGAAGCCCTTGCTTGTCCTTTCCCACGGCCTGCACAGCAGTCCCGATGCCACGAAAGTGAGCGCGCTCGCCGCTATCGCCGAGCCGCTGGGATTTTCCAGCGTGCGTCCGGATTACCGTGATCTTGACGACTCTGGCGACATGCGCCGCATCGACGAGCGCATCGCGCGACTGGTCGAACACGCGCCGAAGAATGCACCGGTGATCCTGGCCGGATCGAGCATGGGCGCGTTCGTTTCCGGTTTCGCTTCGCTGCAACTGAATTGCGCCGGACTGTTCCTGATGGCCTTGCCCATCTCGATTCCGGGTTATGCGCGGCGCTTCGAGGCGAAGCGCGTGCCGACGGCGCTGGTGCACGGGTGGAGCGACGAGTTGTGTCCGGCGGACGATGCCATCGCATTCGCGCGCGCGCGCGGCGACGAGATCGCGTTGGTGCGCGACGATCATCGCCTCGGCGCGCACGTGCATTTCGTCGCCGAAAATTTTGCCCGTTTCCTGCGCCGGTTCGCGTGATGGAATTCTTCGCTACCTGTCCGAAAGGACTGGAATACCTTCTCGTCGACGAGTTGAAAGCGCTTGGCGCAAGCGATGTACGCGAGGCGCTTGCGGGCGTGCATTTCACCGGCGGACTCGATGCCGGCTACAAGGCCTGCCTGTGGTCGCGCCTTGCCAGTCGCGTGCTGCTGCAGCTCGCCGAATTTTCGGTTGAGGACGCCGATGCGCTATACGCCGGCGCGCGTTCCGTGGATTGGGGCGTGCACCTGGATATCGCCACGACATTCGCCGTGGATGGCGTCGGCGCGACGGCGGGCATCACCCACAGCCAATATGCCGCGTTGCGCGTGAAGGACGCCATCGTCGATGCGTTCCGCGAGAGGACCGGCGAGCGCCCGAATGTGGATACCGAGCATCCCGGCGTGCGCGTTAACCTGGTGCTGCGTCGCGGCCGCGCCATCGTCAGTGTGAATCTGTCCGGCGCGCCGCTGCACCAGCGCGGCTACCGCAAGGGCGCGGGCTTGGCGCCGCTGAAGGAAAACCTCGCCGCCGCCATGCTGTTGCGCGCCGGCTGGCCTGCGATCCATGCGGCCGGCGGCGGATTGGTCGATCCTCTGTGCGGCTCCGGCACGTTGCCGATCGAGGCGGCGCTGATGGCCGCGGACGTCGCGCCGGGCCTGCGCCGCGAGCATTGGGGATTCACCGCTTGGAGCGGCCACGATGCGGCATTGTGGGAAACGCTGCACGACGAGGCACAAGCACGCGCACAGACAGGTTTGCAGGCGCTGCGGCCGGTATTCTTCGGCTTCGACGAGAATCCGACCGTGCTCAATGAGGCCAAACGCAACGCGCAGGAAGCGCAGCTCTCCGGATTCATTCAATTCGGGCGGCAGACGCTGGAACACCTGCATCGCCCGCACGAGCTGGAGCAACCGGGCCTGCTCATCACCAATCCGCCTTACGGCGCACGCATGGGTGCGGACGAGGATGTGATCGCTCTGTATCGACTGCTCGGCGAAAAACTGAAAAGCGAATTCCGCGGCTGGCGCGCCAGTGTCATTGCCGCGGATGAGGCGCACGGTCATGCGCTCGGCCTGCGTGCCGACAAGCGCTACAAGCTCTACAACGGCGCGATCGAATGCACCCTGCTGAACTTTGAAATCGCAGGACAGGATGCGCCGAAGCCAGAACCGAAGCCGCTCAGCGCCGGCGCGCAGATGGTG
>DATIVQ010000276.1:0-9583 GCA_035465735.1 Rudaea sp. | reverse complement strand
CCGACCACGCCGGTCATGTTGGTCGGCAGGTGCAGGATGGTCGGATCGACGAAGGATTTGAATCCGGACAGCTTGATCGTGGTAAGACGCATGGATGTTCTTCTGGGATTCCGTTCAGATGCCAGCGGCGCCACATTGTCCAGCGCGCGGGCTTGCGCTAAGGTGCGCGCCCGCGCCAGAAAGCCGCATCAGGAGCCAGTGCCGTGTCCACCGCGCCCAGCAAAACCCTGGAAACGTTCGCGAACCCGGAACCGGACCGCGATTATACCATCCGCATGCGCATTCCCGAGTTCACCTGCCTGTGCCCGAAAACCGGGCAGCCGGACTTCGCCACGCTGCATCTGGAATACGTACCGGACAAGACCTGCGTCGAGCTCAAGTCGCTCAAGCTCTACATCTGGAGCTTCCGCAACGAAGGCGCCTTCCACGAGGCCGTGACCAACCGCATCCTCGACGACCTGGTCAAGGCCACGCAGCCGCGTTTCATGCGCCTGTCAGCCGATTTCGGCGTTCGCGGCGGCATCTACACCACCGTGGTCGCGGAACGGCGTGCGCCGGATTGGCAAGCGCCCGGCAAGGTCGAACTGCCCTAATTCTTCTTTTCCGGCGCGGCGACTTTCGCGGGCACTGCCGCGCCGGGCGGATATTCGATCTTCGCCTGCTCGCGCAGCTTGTCCAAATGCTCGCGCCCGATCTTCATCTGCATGCTGCGGCGAATGCCGTCCTTGACCTGATCGAACGGCGGCGGCGTGTAGGGATTGGCGATGTCCAGATGCACGACATGCCAGCCGAACTCGGTCTTGACCGGCGCCTTGGTCGAATCGCCATTGCGCAGATCCGCCAGCGCCTTGGCAAGTTCCGGCGGAAGCTGATCGGGCAGCACGCGCGTGAAACGGCGCGCCTGCTTGGCCTTGGCGCGCCAGGCATCGAATACCTTGGCGAAAGGCATGCCGGAAACGATGTCGTCCTCGGCCTTGAGCGCGTCCTCCTCGTCGTCGAACAGCAGCTGGCTGAAATCGTAGGCGACCTTGCCGGCGCGCGCGGTCTGGTTGTCGTATTCGGCCTTGAGCATGCTGTCATTGATCGGCGTGCGCTGCTGGAACTGCGCGAAGGTGGCGTCCGCAACGCCTTGCAGGCGCGCCGCCTCGACGCGCGCTAGGTACTTCGTGTCGGCACCGAAATTCTCGCGCCGTGCCGCCTGGGCAAGCAGGACGTAGTCCGTGGCCAACGCCAGCGCCTGATCGCGCTGCTTGGGCTGGGCCGGATCCAGGCGGTGCGTCTCGGCGATCGCGTCGAGCAGGCTGGCCGGAACCGGAGTGCCGTTGACGGTCTCGGCCACCGCTCCGGTAGCCGGCATCTGGATCACGCGATCGTCCGTGGCGTTCGACGAACAGCCTGCCACGGCGGCGACGGCCAACAGGATTATCTTGCGCATGGTCTTCAGCCTTCAGTGCGTTTCGTCCGGGGCGCGCGCCTCGATGGCGAGCGCATGAATATCGGTTTGAAGCATTTGCGCGAGCGCGGCGTGGACGGCGCGATGGCGCGCCAGCGGCGCCTTGCCGCCAAACGCGGCCGAGACGATGCGCACCCGAAAATGCCCTCGCCCGTCGCGTGCGCCGGCATGCCCGGCGTGCAGATCGCTTTGATCCTCGATCGTCAGCTCCAGCGGCGCGAAATCCCGCGTCAGGATTTCACGGATGCGCTCGACGCGGCCGCTCATGGCAGCACCTTGCGGAAAGGACGCACATCGACGGCGCGATACACTCCCGCCGCACGGTAGGGGTCGGCATCGGCCCAGGCGCGCGCGGCGGCGAGGTCGCCGAATTCGGCGACGATCAGGCTTCCGGTGAAACCCGCAGGACCTGGATCTTCCGCATCGCTGGCTGGAAAAGGCCCGGCCAACAGCAGGCGCCCTGCGTCATGCAACGCGTGCAGGCGCGCGAGGTGCGCCGTGCGCGCGGCCAGGCGCGCGGGCAGGCAATCGGGATGGTCGGTGGCATGGATCGCGTACCACATCGCAGCGGCTCGAGTGAATGAACCGCGGAGTTTAACGGAACGCGCGATTTCGCGCGCAGCGGGTTGTTCCCATCTTCCCTTGCGTGATAGCGTCATGCGCATGTTGCAAACCCTTTCCGTCAAGGATTTCGCCATCGTCGGCGAGGCCGAAATCGCGCTTGCCGCCGGCATGACCGCCGTCACCGGCGAGACCGGCGCGGGCAAGTCGCTGCTGGTCGATGCGCTGTTGCTGCTCGCGGGGCAACGCGCCGACACGGGCGTTGTCCGCCAAGGCTGCGAACGCGCGGAGTTGTCGGCGGCATTTTCGCTTGCCGATGCGCCGGCGGCCTTGGCCTGGCTCAAGGCCGAGGACTTCGATGAGGGCGACTCCTGCCAATTGCGCCGCGTGATCCGCAGCGAAGGCACGTCGCGGGCGTGGATCAACGGCCGGCCGGCGACGTTGGCGCAGTTGCAGGCGCTGGCGCAAACCCTGATCGAGATTCACGGCCAGCACGAACATCAGGCGCTGCTGCAACGCGCGCACCAGCTCGTGCTGCTCGATGCCTTCGGCGGCCATGCCGTGGAACGGGATCGCGCAGCCGCGTTGGCCGCGCGCTGGCGCGAGATCGACGCGCAGATGCGCGAACTGAGCGGCGGCGCCGACCATTCCGAACGCATCGCCATGCTCGAACATCAAGTCGCCGAGCTCGACCGGCATGCGCTGACGCCGGCGGAACTCGAGGCGCTGAACGAAACGCACAAGCGCCTTGCCAATGCCGGGCAACTGCTGCAGGGCAGCGAGGCGATCGCAGAATTGCTTGACGGCGACAGCGAATTCGCGGCGCTGCGCGGGCTGACCCGTGCGCAGAACGAATTGTCCCGGCTTGCCAATCTTGATCCTGCGCTCGAAGGCGCACGCGAACTGCTCGACGCCGCGGCGATCCAGCTTGGCGAGGCGCACTCCGCCATTGGCCGCTATCGCGATGGCCTCGAGCTTGACCCGGATCTTTTAGCCGATGCCGAAGCGCAGATCGGCAAGCTGCACGAGCTGTCGCGCAAACATCGCGTCCCCGCCGCGGAACTGAAGGCGCATGCGGAAAGACTTCGCGCGGAATTGGAGGGCCTGCGCGGTGCCGGCGAACGGCTGACGACGTTGCAGCGCGAGTGCGAAGGCATCCGCCGCGATTACGCCGCAGCGGCGGCGGTGTTGTCGCAAAAACGCGCTGCGGCGGCGAAGCGACTGGACAAGGATGTCACCGGGCTCATGGCGGAACTGGGCATGGGCGGCGGCCGCTTCGAGACGGACCTCGCCAGCGAAGGCGACTCCGTACCGAATGCGCAGGGCGCCGACCGCGTGGAATTCCTAGTTTCCGCGAATCCCGGCCAGCCGCCCCGGCCGCTGCGCAAGGTGGCCTCCGGCGGCGAACTTTCGCGGATCAGCCTCGCCATCGAAGTGGCCACGCTGGGCATGGACGACGTCGGCACGATGGTGTTCGACGAGGTCGATTCCGGCATCGGCGGCGCGATCGCCGAAGTCGTCGGCAAGAAACTTCGCCGGCTCGGCGCCCGGCGCCAGGTGCTGTGCGTGACGCACCTGCCACAAGTCGCCGCGCAGGCGCACGCCCACTTGCGCGTGGTCAAATCCGGCGACGGCAAATCCACCCGCATTGAGATCGAGGCATTGAATGCGTCCGCACGCCGCGACGAAATCGCGCGCATGCTGGGCGGAGTGAAGATAACGCCGCAGACACTGGCGCACGCGGAGCAGATGCTGGCGAGCGCGCGGGCCTGACGAACGGGAGTTGCGGCGGCTATCGTTTCTTGGCGCGCACGTACAGAACCAGGCTATGGTCGACGATCTCGCAGCCGTGCCGTTCGGCGATCTCGTGCTGCAGCTTCTCGATCGTCTCGCTGGCGAATTCGATCACCTTGCCGGTATCGACGTCGACCATGTGGTCGTGGTGCTTGCCGCGGTCGATTTCGTAGACGGCTTGCCCGCCCTCGAAATTGTGCTTGAGTACCAGACCGGCGGCCTCAAACTGGGTCAGCACGCGATAGACCGTCGCCAGGCCGACGTCACTGTGATGCTGGATCAGCTCGCGGTAAATATCTTCTGCCGTCAAATGCTTGCCAGAAGAAGTTTCCAGGATTTCGAGGATGCGCATGCGCGGCTGCGTGACTTTCAGCCCAGCCTTGCGCAGTTCTTGGTTTTCCATCGAATTTCCTTCCCCAATAACGAGCAGGATATGCGCGCTAGTGTATCATCCGCCGCTTTCCGCCCGCTGGTGTCCAACGCATGACGAAGTTTCTCCGCCCCGCCGCCGCCGCCGCGCTCGGCATGATCGCCATTGTCGCGTGCAGCCCGATCTACAAACTCGACATCCAGCAAGGCAACCTGTTCAACAAGAACCTCGTCGATTCGCTCAAGCCCGGCATGAGCAAGCGCCAGGTGACCCTGGTCATGGGTTCGCCGTCCATCGTCAGCCCGTTCGACCAGAATCGCTGGGACTACGTCTCGACCCTGCGCAAGGGCAATGGGCGCATGGCGAGCAAGGACCTGACCCTGTATTTCGAAAACGACTCGCTGACGAAAATCGAAGGCGATTACTTCGCAGAGGATCCGGTCGAGTTGGTCAAGGAAGCGACCAAGTACAAGCGCCAGTACCCGGATGACAAGCGCCCAGACGAAGACAAGAAGAAACAGCAAGGCAGCTAGGTACGCATGCGATTGCGCCGCGCCTGTTTCGGGTCGACCTCGAGCGGACGGTAGAGCTCGACCCGATCGCCATCCTGCAGGCGCGCACTCGCATCGACGCTGCGACCGAAGATGCCGATCCCGGCCGGAACGAATTCCGGCAATTGCGTGAGAATCCCGCTGGCCGCGATGGCGTCGGCCACGGTCGATCCCGCGACGATCTCCACTGTGAACAAGTATTGCCGCCGTGGATCGGCGTAAGCCACCTCGACGCGGATCGTGTCAGCCATGTTCGCGCGCTGCCACGCGGCAGAATTCGTCGACCATGCGGTCGGCCAGTTTCTCGAACCCGCTGCGAAAAACCGGAGCGAGGAGCCGGTTGCGGTATTCGAAATCCAGAGCAAGCGCAATCTTGGAGCCGGATTCGCCGAGCGCGGTGAATTCCCAGATGCCGGACAAAGCCTGGAGAGGTCCCTCGGCCAGTTGCATCACGATCCGCTGTGGCGGTTCGAGCGTGTTGCGCGTGCTGAAACTCTGCGTAGTACCGGCGATGCGCAGGTCCAGCCGCGCGATGATCGCGTCTGCTTCGCGCGCGAGCACTGCCGCACTCGCGCACCAGGCGAAACGGCGCGGATAGGCCTCGACATCGTTGACCAGATCGAACATCCGCGCCGGCGGGTAAGGAACGATCGCGCTGCGTTGAATATGAATCACGGGAACTTTCCGTCAGAATCCGCAGGATTATGAACAAATCCAAGACAAAAAAGGACAGCGGCAACGGCACGATCGCGCTGAACAAGCGCGCGCGCCACGAGTACCGCATCGACGAGCGCTATGAGGCCGGTCTTGCGCTGCAAGGCTGGGAAGTCAAGAGCCTGCGCGCCGGCCGTATCAACTTCGGCGACAGTTACGCCCTGGTCAAGGGCGGCGAGTTGTACCTGTTCGGGGCCTCTATCCCGCCGCTGATTTCCGCATCCACCCACGTCGTCGCCGATGACCGGCGCACGCGCAAGCTGCTGCTGCACCGTGCCGAGATCGACAAGCTCGTGGGCGCGGTGGAGCGCAAGGGCTACACCCTGGTGCCTCTGGCGATGTACTGGAAGCACAACCGGGTCAAGGTGGAAATCGGGCTGGCCAAGGGCAAGCAGGATCACGACAAGCGCGCGACCGAGAAGGAACGCGACTGGCAACGCGAGAAGCAGCAGGTTTTGCGCACCAAGAACCGGCTGGCCTAGGTTCCGGCTGCACACACGCATTGGCATGCCAGTGTCATCATTGAAAAGATGCCCACGGTGGCATTCCGATCGTCCTGACAGAACGATCAAAAGCGGCGGAATGCGTCACGCACTTGCTCGCGCAACACATCGTCGCTCCACGGCTTCGTGAGGAATTTGAACACGGCGCCCTGGTTGACCGACTCAGTGACGACCTGCAGATCCGTGTAACCGGACAGGATGATGCGGACAGTATCGGGATACAGCTGCTTAACGATCGCGAGAAACTCGGTACCCGACATTCCTGGCATGCGTTGGTCCGAAATGATGACTTGAACCGGGTTCACGGCGAGCACATCGAGAGCTTCGGCGCCGCTGCTCGCGGTCAAAATCCGGTAGCCGTCTTTGCGCAACATGCGCGTCAACGCGGAGCGGATACCCGCTTCGTCATCGACTAGCAGCAACGTACGTTGGTCGGTCGCCGGAAGCTTCGGAACCGGCAGGCGTACGTGTCCGCGCAGCAGTGATTCGAACGCATCGACCGGAGCGGCGGCGCCGAAAAGGTTGCCCTGCATTTCGTCGCAGCCATGCAAGCGCAGGTAGTTCCACTGCCCCTCCGTCTCGACGCCTTCGGCGACGACCTTTAGCGCTAACTGGTGCGCCATGGCTATGATCGCATTCGCTATCGCGGCATCGTCCGCGTTGCGCGTGACCTCCATTACGAAACTCTGATCGATCTTGACCGAGCGAAACGGAAACCGCTTCAACAGCGCGAGCGAGGAGTAACCGGTCCCGAAATCGTCGAGCGCGAGGCTCACGCCGATTTTGCGCAATGCACGCAGCGTCGTCGCCGCGGCGAACGGATCGTTCATTACCGCGGATTCCGTCAGCTCCAGTTCCAGGTGCTTCGCGTCGAGTCGATGCGCCGCCAGGGCCTCGCGCACGATCTTCAGCAGATCGGCCCGGTCGAGCTGGACCGACGAGAGGTTCACTGCCATAGGCACGATGTGGATACCATCCGCGAGCCATTTTGCCTGCTGCCGGCAAACCTCGTCGATCGCCCAAGTTCCGATCGGCACGATCAGGCCGGTCTCCTCGGCAACCGGGATGAAATCTGAGGGCGAAACAATTCCCCTGGCTGGATGCTGCCAGCGAATCAAAGCCTCGGCGCCAGCCAGGTTCCCGCTGACCACGTCGATGCGCGGCTGGTAGTACAGTACGAACTCGCGTGCGGCGATCGCTGCACGCAGTTGCTCCTCAAGCAATCGGCGTCCGGCAATTCGCGCGTTCATCTCGCTCGAATAATATTCGCAGCGTTGGTCCGACGATTTCGCGTGCTTCAGGGCCGCTTCGGCATTCTTGAAGACGATCCCGCCATCGGCGCCGTCCGCCGGGAAAAACGCGACTCCGGCTTGCGCAGACAGAATCACTTTCTGTCCACTGACCTCGAAGGGAGGCTGCAGTGCATCGAGCAGCCGGTCCGGAAGGCGCGTGAGGTCCACATGGCTCGGACTGGCAGCTGCAAACGTGTCGGCGCCAATGCGAGCGAGGGAATAAGGCTCTTTCAGGGCGCCGCGGAAGCGGTGCGCAACCTCGCGCAGCACGCCATCGCCGGCATCGCGCCCGAGCGAGTCGTTGATCTGAGTGAAGCGTTCGAGGTCGATCGCGATGACGCAAACGTTGCCGAGTTCCTCGCGCGACGCGTTCACGAACTGTTCGAGCCGGTCGGCAAACAAACGGGCGTTCGGCAGACCCGTCAGGGTGTCATGCGACGAGACATATTCCAGCTGCCGCGACTTTTCGATGCTGTCCAACGCGTAGGAGAGGTCGGCTGTCAACAAGTCGAGCAATTCAATTTCGCCTGCATCGAAAACGCCCTGCTCTTTCGCCAGCAAAACGAGTACGGCCACAACGGCGCCGCCGGCGAACAGGGGAAATGCCGCACAGGACTGCAATTCGTGCCGCAGCATTTCGTGCCGGACTGGATGCAACATCGGCTCGGCGGCCAAATCGTTGATCACGACCGGGCGGCGTGCCTGCGCCGCGCGGGAGGATGGTCGATCCGACTCAGGCCATGCCTCGCTTGCCAGAAGACGCTCGAGCAGGTCATGTGCGTCAGGCTCGCCATGCCAAATGATTGGGCCTGCATCGTCGATGCTGCGGTCGATGAACCGAATCCATGCGAACGCGAAGACACCTTCCGTCGTTGCTATTCGACATGCCTCCTGCAACAGCGCGACGCGGTCGTGCAGGCGCAGCATCGCCGAGGTCATCGCGGCCGTGATCGCCCGAATCCGGCTCAGACGGCTGATCTTGCGTTCCTGATCCCGACGTTGCGTGACATCGTTCGCGAGCACGAGCCTGGCCGGGCGGCCGGAGAACGTGAAGTCATGCGAGGTGATCTCGACCTCGATGATCGTGCCATCGCTGCGGCGATGGCGCCAGATGCCGGCGTGCGCAAGGCCGCTCGAACGATTCATGGCAACGCTCGCGTGAAGCGCCGCCAAGTCGTGGTCGGGGCGAATATCGGCGATCGTCATCGCCAGAAAGCGCGCGCGCGAGTAACCGTAGTGCTCGACCGCGGCATCGTTGACGGCGAAAAAACGCAACGTCTCGACGTCGTAGACCCACATGGGAAACGGATTCGCCTCGAATAGGTGCCTATAGTTGTTTTCGCTTTCGCGCAATCCCTCGACCATCCGGACACGCGTGACGACCTCGGTTTGAAGTTCGTCGGTGCGACGTTCGAGGTATTCGATACGCGTGCGATCGTCGTCGGTCATGGCCGATCAGCTTCGCGTGGGCGCTCCACGGGCCGCGAGAATCGATACGACTGCCTTGCGCAATTCAAGATCGTTCCACGGCTTTTCTATGAAGCCCACAAGATTTACTTCGTTGACCGCTGCAATGATCGCCTGACGGTCGGCATTGCCGGAAACGATCACGCGCGGCACCGCGGGTTGGAATCCCATGACGCGCGCGAGAAATTCGACGCCGCTCATCGATGGCATGCGGTAGTCACTGATCACGAGATCGAATTCCTGTTCGTCGCAGCGCTGCAATGCGGCTTCCGGCGATGTGAACAACTCGAAGAGCGGCGCTTCGCCGTCGAGCTGCCGCACGTCGAGTGCACCGAGCGACCTGCGCAGCGCGCTGAGAATGTTCGGCTCGTCATCGACCAACAATATGCGGTACACGAAACCTCCTTCGTCGCCGATTACTTTGGCTGCACGATCGGCAGTTCCACCCGCATCAACGTACCCTGATGGGGCACGCTTGTCACTTCGATCGTGCCGTGATGCTTCGCGACGATACCGTACGAAATCGATAGCCCCAGGCCGGTTCCTGTACCCACCGCCTTGGTCGTGAAGAACGGGTCGAATATGCGCGGCAACACATCGGGCGGGATTCCTTCGCCGTCGTCGCCAATCGCGATCCATACCTTGTCGCCGGCGCACCCGGTGCTCACAGTTATCAGACCGTTCTGCTGCACCGCCTGACCTGCATTCATGAGGATGTTCAGAAAGACCTGATTCAGTTCCGAAGGAAGGCATTCGATCAGCGGCAGGTCGCCGAATGTCTTCACGATCTGGGCCTTGTACTTGATCTGGTTGGAAACAATGTTCAAAGTCGACTCGAGTCCCTGATGCACGTCGGCGTTTACCCACGCTTCGCTTCG
>DATIVQ010000275.1:0-1912 GCA_035465735.1 Rudaea sp. | reverse complement strand
GATGGCAACGCATGTTCGCGCACCGCGTCATGCACCAGCGTGCCGACGAGGCGGCGCAACTCGGCGGCAAGACGGTCGGCACGGTTGAATGAATGCGAATGCATTACAACGTTCTCGCCACCTCGATGCGTTCATAGCACTCGATCTGGTCGCCCGGCTTGACGTCGTTGTACTGCTTGACGCCAATGCCGCATTCCATACCGTTGCGCACCTCGTCGACGTTTTCCTTGAAGCGGCGCAGCGATTCGAGTTCGCCCTGGAAGATGACGGTGTTGTCGCGCAGTACGCGGATCGGCTTGTTGCGCTTGACCGTACCTTCGATGACCATGCAGCCGGCGATGGCGCCGAATTTCGATGAGCGGAACACATCGCGCACCTGCGCGGTGCCGATGATCTCTTCGCGGATCTCCATGCCGAGCAGGCCGGTCGCGGCCTGCTTCACCTGATCGATGACGTCGTAGATGATCGAGAAGTAGCGCAAGTCAATGCCATTGGTTTCCAGCACCTTGCGCGCGGCCGCGTCGGCGCGCACGTTGAAGCCGATGACGATGGCCTTCGAGGCCACGGCGAGCGTAGCGTCGGATTCGGTGATGCCGCCGACGCCGGAAGCGATGACGTTGACCTTGACCCGCTCGTTGCCGATCGCGGAGAGCGCGTCGCGCAACGCTTCGGCCGAACCTTGCACGTCCGTCTTGACGACAAGGTTGAGGATAGCCTGTTCATCACCCTGGCCCATCTGCGACATCACGTCTTCCAGGCGCACCGACTGCTTGGTCAGGCGCGTCTCGCGCAGCTTGGCATGCCGTTCGGCGGCGACCTGCTTTGCCAGGCGCTCGTCCTGGACCACGACGAAATCATCGCCCGCGTTCGGCACGCCGGAAAGCCCGAGCACTTGCACCGGAATCGAGGGGCCTGCGCTTTCCGCAGGCTGGCCGCTCTCGTTGAACATCGCGCGCACGCGGCCGTATTCGACGCCGCAGACGAGGAAATCGCCCTTCTTGAGCGTGCCCTGCTGCACAAGCACGGTTGCGACCGGACCGCGGCCCTTGTCGAGGCTGGCCTCGACGACGACGCCGGTGGCAAGACCGTCAACGACCGCCTTGAGATCCATCACTTCGGCCTGGAGCAGGATTGCATCCAGCAATTGATCGATGCCCTGCCCGGTTTTGGCCGAAACCGGCACGAACTGCGTGTCGCCGCCGAAATCCTCGGAGACGACTTCGTGCTGGATCAGGTCCTGCTTGACGCGATCCGGGTTGGCCTCGGGTTTGTCGATCTTGTTCACCGCCACGATCATCGGCACGTGCGCCGCCTTGGCGTGCTGGATCGCCTCGATTGTCTGCGGCATGGCGCCATCGTCCGCCGCCACGACCAGCACGACGATGTCGGTGAGCTTGGCACCGCGCGCGCGCATGGAAGTGAATGCGGCGTGTCCGGGTGTGTCGAGGAAACTGATGGTGCCCTTGTCCGTCTTTACGTGATAGGCGCCGATATGCTGGGTGATGCCGCCGGCTTCGCCGGCCGCCACCTTGGCGCGGCGGATGTAATCGAGCAGCGAGGTCTTGCCATGGTCGACGTGACCCATGATGGTCACGACCGGCGGACGCAACGTCTTTTCGCCCTGTACTTCGACCTTGGCCAGCGTCGTCTCGGCGGTTTTTTCCTCGGCCTTGACCGCGCTGTGGCCGAGTTCCTCGACGACGAGCACGGCGGTATCGTGGTCGATAACCTGGTTGATCGTGGCCATCACGCCCATCTTGAACAGCGTCTTGACCACGTCGGCGCCCTTGACCGCCATCTTCTGCGCCAGATCCGAGACGAGGATGGATTCGCCAACCGGCACTTCGCGCACCATCGGCGCCACCGGCTTGGAAAAGCCATGCTGGCCGGACGCCACGCGCCCCGCTTCGAC
>DATIVQ010000274.1:0-6311 GCA_035465735.1 Rudaea sp. | reverse complement strand
AAAACCGCAACGGGCGCATCGAGTACCAGATCGCTGAAGCTTACCTGCGCGGCCTTGTATCCCGCATTGGCCAAGGCTTCGACCGCAGCTGGGCGCACATCGATGCCGAGTGCGTCGAAACCGAATTCGTCGGCAGTCGCGACCAAGGCGCCGTTGCCGAAGCCGATGTCGACCCAGCGCGGCCGGGAGGTACCGGTTGTGCCAAACACGCTCTCGCGTGGCCGCGTCAGGCACAACAGGGACGCGACACGCGCTACCGTCGGTGCCCAAATTGCGCGCAAGGGTTCGCCTGATTGCGTACCCGGCATCTGGTGGGGCAGCGTCGAAGCAAACACGAGCTTCTCGCCTGCTTCGGTCCAGAAGTCCTGCGTGAAGATGTGGTTGCAGTCGGCGCAGTGCAGCCAGCGCAATTGGGTCGGCAACGCAGTGGAATAAAGCGGATGTCGGCTGATGTCCGCGGTCTGGTGCAGAGCGCAACGTTCAATGGAAGCGCGGCACAGCGGGCACTTCGCAAACGGCCGCTTGAGCGGAAGCGGCTCGGCCGGCATGTCAATTCGCCTTGTGGATCGCCCGCTTGTCCACCGCCAGTGCGGCTTCGTGCACGGCTTCCGAGAGCGTCGGATGCGCGTGCACGATGCGCGCGAGGTCTTCCGCGGCGCCGTGGAATTCCATGGCGACGACGGCTTCGGCGATGAGTTCCGATACCACTGGACCGACCATGTGCACGCCGAGGATGCGGTCGGTTTCGGCGTGGGCAAGCACCTTCACTTGGCCCGCGGTTTCGTTCATCGCCACGGCGCGGCCGATGGCGGCGAACGGGAAGGTTCCACTTTTATACGGAACGCCGTCCTTCTTGAGTTCTTCTTCGGTCTTGCCGGCCCAGGCGATTTCCGGTTCGGTGTAGATCACCCACGGAATCGTGTCGTAGTTGACATGCCCGGCCTTGCCGGCGATCAGTTCGGCAACGGCGACGCCTTCCTCAGAGCCCTTGTGCGCGAGCATCGGCCCACGCACGCAGTCGCCCACGGCCCAGACGCCATCGACGCCGGTCCAGCAGTGTTCGTCGACGACGATGCGACCACGTTCGTCGAGCTTCACGCCGGTGCCTTCGGCGATCACGCCCTGCGTCGCGGCACGGCGGCCGACGGCGACGAGCAGCTTGTCGACAACGATCTTCTGCTGGCCCTTGGCGTCGGCGTAGGTGACTTCGACCGCGTTGCCCTTGATTTCAGCCTTGCTGACCTTGGCGCCAAGCTTGATGTCGAGTCCCTGCTTGGCGAACTCGCGTGCGGCGATCTTGGCCACGTCGCGATCCGCTGCGGCGAGGAAATCCGGCAGTGCTTCGAGAATCGTCACTTCCGCGCCGAGACGGCGCCAGACGCTGCCGAGTTCCAGGCCGATCACGCCGGCGCCGATCACGCCCAGGCGTTTGGGCACGGCGTCGAAATCCAGCGCACCGGCATTGTCGACGATGAACTTGCCGTCGAACTTTGCGAACGGCAGTTCGATGGACGTGGAGCCAGGAGCGAGGATCACGTTTGTTCCCGCGATTTCGCTGACGCTGCCGTCCTGCGCCTTGATCGACACGACCCGACCGGGTTTCAGCGTGGCGAAGCCGGCGTAGGCGGTCACCTTGTTGCCCTTGAACAACATGGCGATGCCGCCGGTGAACTGCTTGACGATCTTGTCCTTGCGCCCGACCATCGTCTTCACGTCGATGCCCGGAGTCGCGGCGGTGATGCCGTGGTCCTTGAACGAATGCGTGAGGTTGTGGAACTGCTTGGACGAATCCAGCAGCGCCTTGGACGGAATGCAGCCGACATTCAGGCAGGTGCCGCCGAGCGCGGGCTTGCCTTCCTTGCCGATGAAGGCGTCCACACAGGCGGTTTTCAGGCCGAGCTGCGCGGCGCGGATCGCGGCCACATAGCCGGCCGGGCCGGCACCGATGACGACGACGTCGAATTGTTCTGCCATGACGATTCCTTGCGTGGCGGGCGCTTACATGCCCAGCAGCATGCGCTGCGGGTTCTCGAGCTGATTCTTGATGTCGACGAGGAACAGCACCGCGTCCTTGCCGTCGATGATGCGGTGGTCGTAGCTGATCGCCACGTACATCATCGGCGCGGCGACGACTTGGCCATTTTCGACGATCGCGCGCTCCTTGATCGTGTGCATGCCCAGGATCGCGCTCTGCGGCGGGTTGACGATCGGCGTGGAGAACAGCGAGCCGAACGTGCCGCCGTTGGTGATCGTGAACGTGCCGCCCTGCAGGTCTTCCAGCTTCAAGCCGCCTTCGCGCGCCGCCTTGGCGTAGGCCGCGATGGCCTTCTCGATCTCGGCGAAGCTCATCGACTGCGCGTCGCGCAGCACTGGCGTGACCAGGCCCTTGTCGGTGGAAACGGCCACGGAGATGTCCTGGTAGCCGTGGTAGATCACGTCATTGCCGTCGACCGAGGCGTTGACGATGGGATGGCGCTTGAGCGCCTCGCAGGCGGCCTTGACGAAGAAGCTCATGTAGCCGAGCTTGATGCCGTTGGCCTTCTCGAAGGCTTCCCCGAGCTCCTTGCGCATCGCCGCGACCTTGGCCAGGTTGATCTCGTTGAATGAGGTCAGCATGGCGATGGAGTTCTTCGACTGCATCAGGCGCTCGGCGATCTTGGCGCGCATGCGCGTCATCGTCACGCGTTCTTCCGGGCGCGACCCCGGCGTCGGCGCGACGGCGGGCGAGGGCGCCTTCGCAGCCGGCGCGGCGGCGGCAGCCGATCCACCGGTGCGCATGAAATTGACCAGGTCTTCTTTCGTCACCTGGCCGCGCACGCCGCTGCCGGCGACCTGGGTCGGGTCGATCCTGTTCTCGGTCGCCACGCGCTGGCCGGCCGGCGAGAGATTCGCCGCGGTGGGACTCGGTGCGGGTGCTGCGGGTGCCGCCGGAGCCGGCGCTGCTTTCGCCGCTGCCGGAGCGGCCGGAGCCGCCGCCGCCACGGCGCCTTCCTCGATCACCGCGAGCAACTGACCACTGGTGACGGTGGCGCCGGTCTGCTGCTTGATTTCCTTGAGCACGCCGTCGGCCGGCGCCGGCACTTCGAGCACCACTTTGTCCGTTTCCAGGTCGACCAGGTTTTCATCGCGCCGGATCGCGTCGCCCGGCTTCTTGTGCCAGCTGGCGATGGTCGCGTCGCTGACGGATTCGGGCAGTACCGGAACTTTGACTTCGAGTGCCATGGCAAGGTCCTGTGAATTAATCGGAGGAGTGATCCGCGCCCGCCGGCCCGGCCAGCGCCTGCTCGACCAGCGCGGCTTGCTCGGCGACATGGGTGGACAGGTGTCCCGCGGCGGGGGCGGGCGAGCGCGTGCGACCGGCGTAGTGCAGCGAGTGTTCGTCGGTGAGGCAGGCGACCAGGTGGTGCTGGATCTGGTACCAGGCGCCCTGGTTCATGGGTTCTTCCTGACACCAGACGATTTCCTTCGCCGCCGGATACCTGGCCAGTTCCGCCTTCACTTCGGCGCGCGGGAACGGGTACAACTGTTCCACGCGCATGATCGCCACATCGGCGAGGTTGCGCTTGGCCGCCTCCTCGACGAGATCGTAGTAAACCTTGCCGGAACACAGCACGACGCGGCGCACCTTCTGGCCGGGTTTGGCGGTGCTGTCGGGGATCACGAGCTGGAACCCGCCGTTGGCGAGATCGTCCAGAGACGACACCGCGAGCTTGTGGCGCAACAAGGACTTGGGCGTGAGCACGATGAGGGGCTTGCGGCAGTCGCGCAGCATCTGCCGGCGCAGCATGTGGAACATCTGCGCGGGCGTGGTCGGCACGCAAACTTGCATGTTCTGCAGCGCGCACAGTTGCAGGTAGCGTTCGAGCCGGGCCGAGGAATGTTCCGGCCCCTGGCCTTCGTAACCGTGCGGCAGGAACAGCGCGAGCCCGCACAGGCGATCCCACTTGGCCTCCCCGGCGGCGATGAACTGGTCGATGACGACCTGGGCGCCATTGGCGAAGTCGCCGAACTGGCCTTCCCAGATCGTGAGCGTGTGCGGGTCGGCGGTCGCGTAGCCGTATTCGAACGCCATTACCGCCTCTTCGCTGAGCAGCGAATCGATGATGTGCACGTTCGCGTCGTGGCGCACGCCGGCGAGCGGCACGTGGATCCTGCCGGTCTTCTGGTCGTGCAGTTCGGCATGGCGATGGAAGAACGTGCCGCGGCCGGAATCCTGGCCAACCAGGCGCAGGTCGTAGCCGTCATCGATGATCGTGGCGTAGGCCAGGTTCTCGGCGAAACCCCAGTCCATGGCATGCTTGCCTGCCGCCATCGCCACGCGATCGGCGTAGATCTTCGCCACGCGCGGATGCAGCACCACGTCGGGCGGCAAGGTGAGGATTCTTTCGTTGAGCGTATCCAGCTTGGCTTTCGCCACGCCGGTCTTGACCGCTTGGTCGAGCTTTGCGCCGACATGTTTTGTCCAATCGACCGCGAACGCGTCCTTGAACGCAGGGTCGATGTTGGCGATTTCCTGGCCGGCTTCGAGCTTGGCGCGGTAGGCGTCGACGAGCTTTTGCGCGTCGGCGTCGGCACAGACGCCATCGGCAACGAGTTGCCTTGCGTAGAGCTCGCGTGCGGTCGGCCGCGCGCGGATGATCTGGTACATCAGCGGCTGCGTCGCGGCCGGTTCGTCGGCCTCGTTGTGGCCGTGGCGGCGGTAGCAGACGAGGTCGATGACAACGTCGCGCTTGAACTTCGCACGGAAATCGAAGGCGAGGCGCGCGCAGAACACCACGGCTTCCGGATCGTCGCCGTTCACGTGCAGCACCGGTGCGTTGACCATCTTGGCCACATCGGTGCAGTACAGCGTCGAGCGCGCATCGTGCGGATCGGAGGTGGTGAAGCCGATCTGGTTGTTGACCACGACGTGGATCGAACCGCCGACGCCGAAGCCGCGCGCCTGCGACATGTTGAACACTTCCATGTTCACGCCTTGCCCTGCGAGTGCGGCATCGCCGTGGATCATCACCGGCAGCACCTGTTCGCGGTTCGTGTCCTTGCGTCGCGTCTGGCGCGCACGCACGGACCCGGCCACCACCGGATTGACGATTTCCAGATGCGAGGGATTGAACGCCAGGGCCAGATGCATGGTATGGCCGGCGGTTTTCACATCGGCGGAGAATCCCATGTGGTACTTTACGTCGCCCGAGTGTGCCGGATCGTCGACATGCTCGAACTTGCCCTCGAATTCGGCAAAAAGTTTTTGCGGCGCCTTGCCGAGCGTGTTGACCAGCACGTTCAGGCGCCCGCGATGCGCCATGCCGATGACCATGTCGCGCACGCCGTCCTCGCCGCCGCGGCGCACGAACTCGTCGAGCAGCGGTATCAAGCTATCGCCGCCTTCCAGCGAAAAGCGCTTCTGGCCGACGTACTTGGTGTGGAGATAACGCTCGAGACCTTCGGCCTGGGTCAGCAATTCCAGGGTGTGCCTGCGTTCGTCCGCCGAAAGACCGAATTTTCCGGCCGCGGCTTCCAGGCGTTCGTGCACCCAGCGTCGCTGCTCGGTGTGGCTGATATGCATGAACTCCGCGCCGATCGTCGTCGCGTACGTCGCCTTGAGGCGCGCGATCAAATCCCTGAGCTTGAGTTTCTGCGGGCCGGCGAGCGAGCCGGTGGAGAACTCGGTCTCCATGTCCGCGGCGGCAAGTCCGTGGAAGGCGGGTTCCAGATCCGGTGCCGGCAGCTTCTGCGCCATGCCGAGCGGATCGAGGTCGGCGGCGAGGTGCCCGCGCGAGCGATAGGCGGTGACCAGCTTGAGCACTGCCGCTTGCTTTTGCGCATGGACGTCGGAAACCGGTGCTGCGGCGACGGCGACGGCATGGCCGTTCCGCTGCTGAGCTGCCTCGATGCGTGCGATCGCGTCCGCGTGCGGCACGTCGCCGGCCTCGCGACCCTTGAACGTGTCGAAATACCGGCGCCATTCCGGTGCGACCGTGTCTGGATCGCGCAGCCAGGTTTCGTACAGGGATTCGATGAATCCGGCGTTGCTGCCGGAAAGCTGGGACGACGCCGCAAACTGCTGGATAAGACTCTGGCTCACGCTGGCCTGCCGGGAACGGAAAGCGGCATCCGCGGGCGCGGACGCACGAACCAGTAATTATACGCAATTCGCGGCGAATGTTGCGCTGCGGAATGACGGCTAGAGCGACAGCTGCCGCAAATCCTCGCTGGTCTCGGAACGCTCCCAGACCTGGTTGAAGTATTCGAGCAGCTGCGCGTGGCGGCCGGGCGCGTAGTTGACCGCTTCCCCCTCGAAGCGCGTGGCCAGG
>DATIVQ010000273.1:0-9439 GCA_035465735.1 Rudaea sp. | reverse complement strand
TACGACGAGGACGGCAACTGGATACTGCCTTCGACCGGCGAGCTGACGCCGGCGATGATTGCGCTGGTCATTGCCAGGCGCCTGTCGCGGTTCTTCACCAGCGAGGCGATGGCCGCGCGCGTGGCCTGGATCGATGCCAAGGAACACGAATTGACCCTGCCGCGTGCGAATTTCCCGCGTGTGCCGCATTACTGCTCGGGTTGCCCGCACAATACCTCGACGAACGTGCCGGAAGGCTCGCGCGCGCTCGCCGGCATCGGTTGCCACTACATGGTCACGTGGATGGACCGCCGTACCGACACCTTCACGCAGATGGGCGGCGAAGGCGCGACCTGGTGCGGGCAGGCGCCGTTCACGGAAACGAAACACGTCTTCCAGAACCTCGGCGACGGCACGTATTTCCATTCCGGCTCGCTCGCGATCCGGCAGGCGGTCGCCGCCCGCGTCAACATCACCTACAAGATCCTCTACAACGATGCCGTGGCGATGACCGGCGGCCAGCCGGTGGACGGCAAGCTCAGCGTGCCCGACATCGCTCACCAGGTGCGCAGCGAGGGCGTTGCGACCATCATCGTGATGAGCGACGACATCGAGAAGTGGTCGGACCACTCGATTTTCCCGAGCGACGTCGAATTCATCCATCGCGATGAACTCGACGCGGTGCAAAAGCGCCTGCGCGAAGTGCCGGGTGTTTCCGTGCTCATCTACGACCAGGTTTGCGCGACCGAGAAACGCCGCCGCCGCAAGCGCGGCAAGCTGGAAGACCCCAAGAAGCGCGTGTTCATCAACTCGCTGGTCTGCGAAGGCTGCGGCGATTGCGGCAAGGAGTCGTTCTGCGTTTCCGTGCTGCCGAAAGAAACCGAGTACGGGCGCAAGCGCGAGATCGACCAGTCGAGCTGCAACAAGGATTTTTCCTGCGTCAAGGGATTCTGCCCGAGCTTCGTCACCGTGCATGGCGGTGGGCTGAAGAAGCGCAAGCCCGGTAGTGGAAAAGTGGATTTTTCCACCTTGCCGCAACCCACGTTCGTAAGCGACCTGGGCAAGCCCTGGAACATCCTCGTCACCGGCATCGGCGGCACCGGCGTCGTTACCATCGGCGCGCTGATCGGCATGGCCGCGCACCTGGAAGGCAAGGGCGGCACGGTGCTTGACCAGACCGGCCTGGCGCAGAAGGGCGGCGCGGTGACCTGTCATCTGCGCATTGCGCAATCGCCCGCCGACATCCACGCCGTGCGCATCGCCGCGGGCGAAGCCGATCTGGTACTTGGCTGCGACATGGTCGTGGTCAACGATTACTGGTCGCTGTCCAAGATCCGCGCCGGACGTTCGCGCGTCGTGCTCAATTCCTACGCGGCGATGCCGGGCACGTTCACGATGAAACCCGACATGCGCTTCCCGGCCAGCGGTATCGTCGACGCGATACGTACTGCGCTCGGCGGCGAGAATCCGGAATTGGTCGATGCCACCGACCTGGCCGTCAAACTGCTCGGCGATTCGATTGGCGCGAACCTCTTCATGCTCGGCTACGCCTGGCAGAAGGGCTGGGTGCCGTTGTCGCTGGACGCCTTGATGCGCGCGGTGGAACTCAACGGCGCCGCGGTGGAAATGAACAAGACCGCGTTCAACTGGGGACGCCTGGCCGCGCACGACATTGCGGCAGTGCGCACGGCGGCCGGCGACAAACCGGGGGCGGGCGACGGTATCCTCGCGACGTTGGACGACGCGGCGATCAGCACGTCGCTCGACGAGCGCATCGCGCGCCGCGTCGCGTTCCTCACCGATTACCAGAACTCGGCGTACGCGCAGAAGTACAAGGCGCTCGTGGACAAGACACGCGCTGCCGAGCAGGCAAAGGTTCCGGATTCGAGCGCGCTGACCGAAGCGGTCGCGCGTTACGCTTTCAAGCTGATGGCTTACAAGGACGAATACGAAGTCGCGCGCCTGTACACGTCCGGCGACTTCGAGAAGCGCATCCGCGAACAGTTCGACGGCGATTTCAAGCTGCATTTCCACCTCGCGCCGCCGCTGCTCGCGCATCGCGACAGCGAAGGCAAGTTGCGCAAGGGCGAATACGGGCCGTGGGTATTCGGGGCCTTCAGGCTGCTGGCGAAACTGCGCGGTTTGCGCGGTGGCACCTTTGATATCTTCGGCCGGACCGCCGAGCGCAAGGCCGAGCGTGCGCTGATCGACGAATACTTCGCCACGCTGGATGAATTGTTGGCGAAACTCGAGCGCGGCAATCTTGCGCTCGCGATCGATATCGCCAGCGTGCCCGAACACATCCGCGGCTACGGCCACGTCAAGCACGCGTATCTGGAAAAGGCGCGGGTACGGCGCGAGCAGCTGCTGGCCGCATGGCGCAATCCGCAGGATGCGAAAGCGGCGGCGTAAACCCATGCGCTTCGCGTCGGGGCATAACCCGGAAGCTGGCAACGCCTTCGCCGTGTTCGAAGGGATAGACATGGCGCCGTCGCCTGGGTTCGCAGGCTTCGCGCCGAGCGCGAAGATTGCGATGGGCCATCAGTCTTCCACGCCGCGCATGGCGCGTTGCCCGTGCGGCAGCGGCACCCTATTCAAGCAGTGCTGCGGATCATTGCGGCAGGGGTATCGCCACGCGGCCGGGCAGGACGACACGGCGGCCGGTGCGCAGACCGCGTTACTCAATCGCGTGATCGGTCACATGCAGCGCGGCGAAGGCGCGAAGGCCGAAGCGATCGTGAGACTTCTGCACGCGGATTCGATCCGCGCCAGCGAGATCGCTTTGGTGGCCGGCGAAATCTGCATTGACCTGCATTGCCTGGCAGAGGCGTCGGCGTTTCTGGCGCGGGCATCGGCATTGGCTCCCGACAATCCCGAGATTCGCATCGCGCGCGAGGAGTGCCGCCGGCTCGACGCGCGCACGCAGACATGGCATGACGCGGGACTCGAATTGCGCGCGCAGCTCGGGCATCTGGCGCTGCGCGCACGCACGCGCCAGACCGTCGACCGCGTGCATATCGTGTGCAAGCTCGACACGATCGGCGGGACCGAGCGGCGCGCACTGAATCTCTATCGCTGCCTGTCGCCACACGTGCCGGTCGCACTGTGGTCAACCATGCCGGTCGCCGCGTCCGTGGCGGCCGAGGCGCCGGCGCGGATGATATCCGGCACGGTGTGTCCGGATGGCGGGATGCTGGTGCTGGTCGGAACCTATTTCGAATGTGGCGACTGGCTGAAATCCGCAGCGTTCGAGCGCATCGCGATCTGCCACAATCTCGCTGAGCAATACGACAACCTCGGACGGTTGCTGGCTCGACTGATGTCCCATCCGTCGCGGCCGTGCGTCGAGCTCGTGTTTCCGTCGCGGTATTTCCGGGAGCTGAGCGGATTGCCGGGCACGGTCGAATATTCGCCGGTGGACCTGGAAACGTTCCGCCCGCGCCCATTGCCGGCGCAATCGCGTCGGCGCCTGCGCGTGGGCCGCCACGGACGCGCCCATCCCAGCAAATTCCATCCGAACGATCCGGCATTTTTCCGCAGCCTGCGCGCGCGTGGCTACGACGTACGCCTGCTCGGAGGCAGCGTCATTGCCCCCGCCTTCGCGGACGATGCTTTGATGCCGGAGCTGCTCGAAGTCGGTGCACTCGGTGCGGCGGATTTCCTCGAAACGCTCGACGTGTTCGTCTACCGCAAGCACCCGGGTTGGATCGAAACCGGCGGCACGGTGATCCTCGAGGCGATGGCGATGGCCGTACCGGTAGTCGTGTTTGCAGACGGTTGCGGCTACGCGGAATTGATTGTCGACGGCGAAAACGGGTTTCTGGTGAACGACGAAGCAGCTGCGCATGCCAGCATCGACCGGCTGCGCGACGAACCCGCCTTGCGCGTGCGCATCGGTCGCGCCGCGCGCGCGACCGTTGTGGAGCTGATGCGGCGCCAGGAAGCGGATATCGTCCGCTTCTATCTGGAACGCAATGCGGCGTAACCGGCGACGGTTCAGCGCAAGCCGAACAGCTTCATGGCGTCCGCGCGCAGCTTGGCCTGGCTGTCCGGGCGGGCGTAGAACATGTGGCCGCCGGCGTATTCCTTGACCTGCACGCGCGTCGCATCACCCATTGCCGGCATCTGGTCGACGATGAGGACCGATGCCATGAACGGGCACGACAGGTCGTCCCAGCCGTGCGCGATCAGCACGCGCAGGCCCGGATCGTTCGCGACAGCTTCGCGCAACTGCTTCACCGATCCTGATTGCGCGTCGTTGTCCTCGTGCCACATCCGGTTCACTTCGTAGCTGAGTGCGTTGTAGCGCGCGTCGATCTTCCAGCCGACGACGCGGGTGACAAAATCGACCATCGCCGTTGTGGTCGGCGCGATGATGCCGTTGAGGATGGGATCGCCGGTCTCCTGGCGCGGTGCGAACGGGAACGGGTCCCAGGCGGTGACGTTGGAGTCGTAGCGGCTGCCGAGCTTGCCTTCGGCGCGGTATATCTCGCGCAGGTACGCCTGCGTCTCGATGCGTCCACCCGAGCGTTTGACGAACACGGGATCCAGGCCGGTCAGTTCGGTGACCTTCGCGATCATCGCGTCGGTGGCGGCCGGATCGCTGCGGCCTTTCAGCAAGGTCTGCGCGTAAGTCGTGCGCGTGTAGTCAATGATCGGCGCCATCGCATCGGCGCTCAGCTTGTGCTCGCGCTCGAGGTTGGCGGCGGCGATCGATGGCAGGGTCAGCATCCACGGCAGCGGCGAGACGTTGCCGTCCGCGAACGCGCCCGGATCCAGGTAGGGCGAGAGCAGCGCCACGCCGTTCATCGCGACGCCTAGGCGCGTCTGCAGGTACTCGGTAATGCGCGGGCCGCGGAACCCGCCGTAGCTTTCCCCGACCAGGTACTTGCGCGACTGCAGGCGATCGTTCTTCACCAGCCAGTCGTAGATGATGCGCGACAGGTAGTGGATGTCGCTGTTCGTGCTGTAGAAATCCGTGGTGGACTGCTTGTCGTCGACCAGCGCGCGGCTGAAGCCGGTGCCGACCGGATCGATGAAGACAAGATCCGTGAAGCCCAGCCAGGTGCCGGGATTGTCGCGCAATACCGGCGGATCGGAAGGGTTGTCGCCTTCCGCGCCGAAGGCGACCTTCTTCGGTCCGATCGCGCCGAAGTTCAGGTACACCGACGAGGCGCCGGGACCGCCATTGAGCGCGAACGTGACCGGGCGATCCTTGCCGTCCATGGTGTACGCGGTGAACACGATCTCGGCGATCTTCTTGCCTTTGTCGTCGCGCACCGGCAGCGAGCCGACGGTGGCCGTGTACTTGAGCGTGCGTCCGTCGACGGTCACCGATTGCGCGGCGTGGGCATCCTTGGGGAACGGCGGCAGGTCGAATCCGGAACTTTCCGGCTTTGCGGCGGCGGGTTTGGCGTGGTCCGGCGCCGCGGCGTTCACCGCGGAAGCGGACAGGAGCAACGCAAAGGCTAGGACGGGCAACAGGCGCATGGCGGGAATCCTCGGTGGGCAGCCGTGCCAATCTAACAGAGGCGCCGATGGCGCCTATGTGCGGAAAGACAGGGGTGGATCGCCGTCGAGCCGATTGCATTAGCGCCGGCGATCGGGCTACATGCGCACATGCTCAACGTCATCTGGCTCGGTTTCTTCCTTGTGGCAATGCTGGCGGGCCTCGCGCAATGGCTGGTCGGCGGGCATCCGCAGGTCTTCGCCGCGATGGTCGACAGCCTGTTCGAGATGGCCAAGCTGTCGGTCGACGTGATGATCGTGCTGTTCGGCACGCTGGCACTGTGGCTGGGCTTCCTGCGCATTGCCGAGCGTGCCGGATTGGTGGACACACTCGCGCGCTTTCTGGGGCCCCTGTTCGCGCGCCTGATGCCGGACGTCCCGCGCGGCCATCCGGCGATCGGGCTCATCACGCTCAATTTCGCCGCGAACATGCTCGGCATGGACAACGCGGCCACGCCGATCGGCTTGCGCGCGATGCGCGAACTGCAAACGCTCAATCCCAGCGCCGACACCGCTAGCAATGCGCAAATCCTTTTCCTGGTGTTGCATTCGTCCTCGCTCGTGCTGCTGCCGGTGACGATCTTCATGTATCGCGTGCAGCAGGGCGCGCACGATCCCACGCTCGTGTTCCTGCCGATCCTGCTTGCGACCTGCGCCTCGGCGCTGGCCGGATTGTTCAGCGTTTCATTCGTACAAAAATTGAAATTGTGGAATCCGGTCGTGCTTGCTTATCTCGGCGGCTTCGCCGTGCTGTTCGCGGCCTTCATCGCCATGCTGGCCGCGATGACACCTGCGGCGCTCGCGGCGTTCTCGTCCCTGCTCGGCAACCTCGCAATGCTCGGCATCATCATGCTGTTCCTCATCGCCGGCGCGATGCGGCGCGTGCCGCTGTACGAATGTTTCGTCGAGGGCGCGAAACAAGGCTTCGACGTGGCCAAGGATATCCTGCCCTATCTTGTCGCCATGCTATGCGCGATCGGCGTGCTGCGTGCATCCGGCGCGCTGGATTTCCTGCTCGGCGGCATCCGCTGGCTGGCCGAGTCGGCGCACCTGGACGCGCGTTTCGTCGATGCGCTGCCGACCGCGCTGGTGAAACCGTTTTCCGGCTCGGCCGCGCGCGCCATGCTGATCGAGACGATGCAGGCCAAGGGTGTCGACAGCTTCCCTGCGCTCGCTGCCGCGACCGTGCAGGGCAGCACCGAAACCACGTTCTACGTCATAGCCGTCTACTACGGCGCGGTCGGCATCCGCCGCATCCGCCACACGCTTGGCTGCGCGCTGATTGCCGATGCTGTCGGCATGATCACGTCGATCAGCGTGTGTTATTGGTTTTTTGGATGAATCTTGCCGGAGTTGGGCAGCCGTTCGGCACGGGTGTAGGATGATTAATTACAACCCGTCCATCAGGTAACGCGTACCGGATCCAATTTTTCGTTGGCGTTCCGGTCCGTGGAGCCGACCGCATGACCGGGTGTCGTTTGAGCGTGCAACTGCCCTCGGGTCCGGGAGGCATCATGAATAAGGTGTTGCGAAATATATTTTTCTCTCTGGCGATGTCGATGCCGATGCTTGTAATTGCGAGCGGCAATTACCAGGTCGGTGGCAAGGTGCTCAGTCCGAACGATCCGGCCCAGAAGGTGATCGAAACGATGGGTCAGCCGGCGTCGAAGGAAGACGTGCAAAACAAGTTCGGCGCCAAGACCGGGGAATTCTGGTACTACTTCGTCGGTTCGAAGACCGTGCGATTCTTCATCAGCGGCGGGCGCATCGTCAGCATCGAAGAAATCCGGTAATAAGTCTGGCCCGCTGACAAGAGCCCGCGCCGGAGCCAATCGTGCGGTCAGCGGAGATCGGCCGGCTACGCCCGCATGGTTCCCAGCAGCCGACCGGGCAGGGAGCGGATGCGGTTGAGCAGGGCGGCGGGCAGGCGCAGCGCGGAGGTGGCGCTTTCGGCATTCGGCGCGGCGGCGACATAGCGGCGCGCGGCCTGTGGGTTTTGTTTGAGCTGCCAGTAGCGGCCGATCGCCGAATCCACGCTCAGTCGGCATGTGCCCATGCGCACCGGCTTGAGCAGCATGCGGTAGACCTGGCCTTCGTTGATCAGCTCGATCGCCGTGGAGGCGTTCGCGCGTTCGGTCACCACGACGGTGGCGATATGCGGATGGTGCAGCTTGAGCGCCTTGAGCAAAGCGGTCAGGTCGCTGCGTCCGGCCTCGGTTTCCGAGATCACCACGCCGGTTTCGTTCTGTTCCATGATCTGCAGCGCGCGTTCCGCATTATTGGCGAAGTTCACCTTGTAATACGGCTGCAGGATTTCGCGCAGGCGTTGCTGTACGGCGGTGTCGTCCTCGATCACGAGCACGCCGACCTGGGTGCGCGCACGGTCGTGCTCGGCCTGCGGCAGCACGTCGCGTGCGATCACCGGCGCTTCGCGCGCGATCTGGCCGGCGCTGGCGACGAGGTCGTGCAACTCGGCGTTGTTCCACGGCTTGTTGACGAAGCGGAACACCTCGCCTTCGTTGACCGAGCCGAGCACCGCCTTCAGGTCGGAATAGCCGGTGAGCAGGATGCGCAGTGCGCGCGGATGGGTTTCCTTGATCTCGCGCAGCACGTCCACGCCGGTCTTTTCGGGCATGCGCTGGTCGCAGATGACCACGTCCACATCGTGCTGCTTCGCGAGTGCCGCGGCTTCGAGCGGATTCGTCGTCCAGAACGCCTCGTGCTCGCGCAGCAGCGCGCGCAGCGCGCGCAGGATGCGCGACTCGTCGTCGACCATCAGGATGCGCAGGGCGGTGGCGGGAGCGTCGGTCATGGCGTCAGGCGGCTTCGGCTGCGGTCGCGCCGCTGCCGTTCGCTGGCAGGCTAACCGTGAACGTGGTGCCTTTCCTTGGCGTCGTTCGCACTTTGATAGAGCCGCCGTGGCCCTTGACGATCTTGTGCACGATGGAAAGACCCAGGCCCGTGCCTTCGCCGACCGGCTTGGTGGTGAAGAACGGATCGAAGATCTTCGGCAACACGTCGTCGGGTATGCCGACGCCAGTATCGGTGAAATCCACTTGCACCTGGCCGCCTTCGGCCTTGCTGGCTATGGTCAGGGTGCCATCGCCATCGATCGCCTGGGCCGCGTTCGTGATCAAATTCAGGAAAACCTGGTTCATTTGCGACGGCATGCAGCGTACCTTCGGCAGCGGCTGCAGGTGCTTGACCACCTTCACGCGGTCGCGCAACTGGTGCTGGGCGATCATCAAGGCGCTTTCGATGCCTTCGTTGAGGTCCATGGTGTCCATGCCGTCGCGGTCGACGCGCGAAAAGCCTTTCAGGTTCAGCACCAGCGAAGACAATTGCGCGAGGCCCTCGCTGGCGTCGCCGAGTAGTTCCTTGGCGTCCTTGAGCAACGGGCTCTTTTCCACCGCCGCGCGCGCCTCGAACAACTTGCGCCGCGCATCCTCGACGTGCTTGACCAGCTTGTCGAGGCTGGCCTTGTCGGCATTGAAGATGAGGTCGACCGGCTGCAGGCAGACCTGCACGGCCGCGTCGTACTGCTTGACCAGCTTGCGGTAGTCGTCGAGCAGGTCGCCGACCACCTCGACGTTGCTCTTGACGAAGCCGAGCGGCGTGTTGATCTCATGTGCCACGCCCGCGACCATCTGGCCGAGCGAGGCAAGCTTGGTCGTGTGGATCACCTGCGACTGGCTGGCCTGCAGGCGCTTGAGTTCGTCTTCGGACTCGGCATGCCCGGCGCGCAAGACCAGCATCTGCCGGCGCGTGCGCATGAGCTCGTAGCCGAGTCCGGCGCAAACTGCCAGCAGCAGGACCAGGATTATGATCAACATGGGTGCACTCCCTACCTCGCCCCCAGTATAAACGTACCATCACCGGCAAAATGAGCAAACTATAACCATTTGTCACGATCTCGTGCCGCAGGGTCGCCGAGGTCAACCGGTGCAGGACT
>DATIVQ010000272.1:0-1682 GCA_035465735.1 Rudaea sp. | reverse complement strand
ATCGTCAACATCAGCGCGGCCGGATCGGTCAAGGCCGGTGCCGGCATGGGTGCCTACGCCGCCTCGAAGTCCGGCGTTGCGCGCCTGACCGAAGCGTTGTCCGAAGAACTGAAGGATCGCGGGATCACCGTCAATGCCGTCCTGCCGAGCACCATCGACACTGCCGCAAACCGCGCCGACATGCCCAAGGCCGATTTCTCGCGCTGGGTTAGCCCTGCGCAACTTGCCGACGTGATCGTGTTCCTGCTCTCCGATCGCGCCAGCGCAGTGACGGGAGCGCTGTTGCCGGTGATGGGAAGAGTCTAGCTTCCCAAGCGCCGTTGCATCTGCGCAACGATGAAATCCTCGGCCCAGCTGCGCAGCGAGAAATCGCGGATGAAGCCGCAGTGGCCGCCGTGCGGCACGACGGTCAGTTCGGTCGATGGCGACAGCTTCAATTCGCGGAATTCCGCGACCGGAATCACCGGATCGTCCTCGGCGGTGAGAATGTTCGCCGGGATCGCCAGCGCGCCGAGCTTGTCGCCGGCGACGGAATAGCCGTCCAGGTAATTTTCCAGCGTACCGAACTGCGTGTGGCGCTCGACCAGCTGGCGGGTGAGATCGCGCAGTCCGCCGCGCAATTCTTCGCGCGCAAACAGCTCGCGCTCGGGAAACAGGGCTTGCTTGCGGCGCAGCGAATCGCGCCACTTGCGCATGAAGTAGAACTCGTAGAACCACGGTGCGCCTTCGATGGCCTTCAGTCCCGCGCGCGGGCTTATGACCGGGCATACGGCGAACGTCCATGCGAGCGGGATATTCGCCGCCGGCGCACGCAGCGCCACGCGCAGCGCGAAATTGCCGCCCAGCGAAAATCCGCCGACGACCAGCGGCCGCGCCGGAAAGCGCCGCGCGACTTCCGCGACCGCGCCGACGACTTCATCGATGCGGCAGGAATGGAACAGCTCGCGGTTCAGGTGATGTGTCCGCCCGTGATCGCGGAAATTCAGCCGGAACACGTCGCAGCCTTCGTCCAGCAGGCGCGCGCCGGTGTGCAAAATGTAATTCGACTGCGCGCTGCCTTCCCAGCCATGCAGCAACACGACCAGCGCGCGCGCGCGGGAGCGCACGCTTTGCGCGGAATGAAATCCCTGCAGGCGTACGTCGTTGCCGCAATCGAGGATGCACTCGGTCGCGCCGCTCTCCAGCGTGGCGTCGTTGCGGCGAAATGCGGCGCGGCGCAGGAAGCTCGACGACAACACCGATTGCACATGCGCATTGCGCAGCAGCCACGGCGGGTCGAACTCGCCCGATTCAATCAGACCTGAATCGCTCATGTCTTGTCGTGACCCAATGCCTGCGCGATCGCGGCGCGCGCGGATTCGGCCGTTTGGCGGCGACCCTCGTCGCTCAGCGGAATCGGATCGAGAAAATGCACTTGCGCTTCCACGCCGGCGTCGCCGATCAGGCGCACGACATTGGCGAAGAAACTCTCACCTGGCGCAAACGGTACGCGCAAATCCATTTTTCCATTCCTGCCGTAACTGATCGCGACCGGCTGCACGGTCACCTGCGCGTCCGCGGCGATCTGGAAAATGCGGGCGTGGAAAGTTTTCAAGCGGTCGCCCGGCCCGGTGCCACCCTCCGGAAACACACCCACGGAAGTGCCGTCACGCAGGCGTTCGACGGCCTGTTCCATCACCGCG
>DATIVQ010000271.1:0-4087 GCA_035465735.1 Rudaea sp. | reverse complement strand
CGGTCAAGCGTCGCGGCAAGGTGCGCGGCGCCAAGCTGTATTACCTGCGCGGGCTGGAAGGCAAGGCGGCACGCATTCAGGAAGACTTGGCCAAGCACGCCGCAGCGGCCGAGTAACCCGCAGCATCCCTCTTGGAGCATTGAGTCGCGTCTGTGCTCCTCGTCCAAGGCGACCGCCGGCAACGGCGGTCGCTTTGTCTTTTCTGGATTATCGGAAAACCGGACATCCTGCCGCGGTTTCCGATCAAACGGTCGCGGCAAAGCCGCGCCACGTTTGTCGAATCGGCTCCAGAGCAGCGATTCGGGCACCTCCGTGTGCCGTTGAATTTCCTCGTTCCAGGCCATATCCGGTTGGCATTCACTTTTTGAGGGAATCCCATGACCGCCACTGCTGAAACACGTCCGTTCGAAGCCGAAGTCGCCCAGGTCCTGCACCTGGTCACGCATTCGCTGTATTCGCACAAGGAAATCTTCCTGCGCGAGCTGATCTCCAACGCCTCAGACGCCTGCGACAAGCTGCGCTTCGAGGCGCTCGCCGAGCCCGAACTGCTGGCGGGCGACGCCGAGTTGCACATCGACGTCTCCGTAGACAAGGATGCGCGCACGATCACGATCCGCGACAACGGCATCGGCATGACGCGCGAGGAAGTCGTCGCCAACATCGGCACCATCGCTAGTTCCGGCACGCGCAAGTTCCTCGAGGCCCTGTCAGCGGACAAGAAGGCCGACGCCAACCTGATCGGCCAGTTCGGTGTGGGCTTTTATTCCGCCTTTGTCGTCGCCGACAAGGTCACTCTTGTCACGCGCAAGGCCGGAGCGGCGGCGGGCGAGGGCGTGCGTTGGGAATCCTCGGGTACTGGCGAATACACGCTGGAAACCGTGGACGCCGCCGAGCGCGGGACCGCGGTCACGCTGCACCTGAAAGCCGACGAAGACGAATTCCTGCAGGATTGGCAGTTGCGCAGCCTGATCGCGCGCTATTCGGACCACATCGGATTTCCAATCCGCATGCCGGTCGAGAAGGACGGCAAAGCTACCGGCGAGTGGGAGGCCGTCAATCAGGCTTCGGCGCTGTGGACGCGGCCCAAGGCAGAACTGAAAGACGAGGAATATCAGGCGTTTTACAAGCACATCTCGCACGATTTCAACGACCCGCTCGCGTGGACGCACAACCGCGTCGAGGGCAACCAGAATTTCACCTCGCTGCTGTATGTGCCTGCGCAAGCGCCGTTCGACCTGTTCATGGGCGGCCGCGACGAGCGCAAGGGCCTCAAGCTCTACGTCAAGCGCGTTTTCATCATGGACGCAGCCGAGCAGTTGCTGCCCGCGTATCTGCGCTTCGTGCGCGGCGTGGTCGATTCGGACGATCTGCCGCTCAATGTCAGCCGCGAAATCCTGCAGCAGAACCGCAATCTGGACAAACTCAAGTCCGCCTGTACCCGCCGCCTCCTCGATCTTCTGGACAAGCTGGCGAAAGACGAGCCGGAAAAATTCGCCACGTTCTGGAGCACGTTCGGCAGCGTGTTCAAGGAAGGCGTGGCCGAGGATTTCGCGAACAAGGAACGCATCGCCAAGCTGCTGCGCTTCGCCTCGACGAAATCGGAAGGCGCGGCGCAGAAGGTATCGCTGGACGACTACATCGGCCGCATGAAGGCGGGGCAGGAAGCGATCTACTACATCACCGCCGACGGCTACGCCGCGGCCAAGGGTTCGCCGCAACTCGAAGCGTTGAAGGCCAACGACGTCGAAGTGCTGCTGATGGTCGACCGCATCGACGAGTGGATGTCGGGTTACCTGACCGAATACGCCGGCAAGAAGCTGCGCAATGTCGCCAAGGGCGATCTCGACCTCGACAAGCTCGGCGGCGCGAGCGCGGAACAGCGCAAGGAAACCGAAAAAGCCGCGGAGGGCGTCGTGAAGAAATTGAAGGAACTGCTCGGTGAGCGCGTGCGCGACGTGCGCGTTTCCGCGCGCCTGACCGATTCGCCGGCCTGCATCGTGCTGGACGAGCACGACATGGGCCTGGCCATGCAGCGCCTGATGAAGCAAGCCGGGCACGACGTGCCGGCGTCCAAGCCCGTCCTCGAGATCAATCCGGCGCATGCGCTGGTGAAGCGGCTCGAATCCGATTCCGCGCATGCCGCCGACCTGGCCTTGTTGCTGCTCGATCAGGCGCAATTGCTCGAAGGCGTTGCGCTGGAGGATCCAGCCGCCTACGTGCGCCGCGTCAACGCCCTGCTGACGGCGTAAGAGCGGCATGAGCGCCGACGACAAGCGCCTGGCGCTCGAACAATTGCACAAGGGCGCTGCCCAGCACCGTGCCGGCAAGATAGGCCTCGCCCAGAGTCATTACCAGCGGGCGATCAAGCTCGATCCGCAAAACGCCGACGCCTGGCATCTGCTCGGCGTCGCGGCGTTGCAGTCGGGCAATCCCGCGCTTGCCGCCAAGCATTTGCGCACCTGCGTCAAGGTGCGTCCTGCATTCGCAGAAGCGCACAACAATCTCGGCGTGGCGTTGCGTCAGAACGGCAAGCACGACGAGGCGATCGCCGCGTTCCGCGCTGCGCTCGGCGTGCGTGCCGGTTACATCGACGCGATGTTCAATCTCGGCATCGCGTTCGAGGCGGCGGAGCAGCCGGCCGAAGCCGATCGTTGCTACCGGCAGGTGCTCGCCTGGCGCGTCGATCATGCCGATGCCGCGACGAACCTGGGCAATCTTCTGCGCAGGCACGGACGCCTGTCTGATGCCTTGCCCTTTGCCGAACTCGCCCAGCGTGTCGCGCCGGATCGCGCGCAGACCCACGGCAACCTGGCGCTGCTGCTGTCCGATTTGGGCCGCCAATCAGATGCCGCGCGCTGCGCGCGCATCGCGATCGCACGTGAGCCCGACCAAGCCTTGTGGTGGAAGACGCTGGGGGTCGCGCAGCGCCTGCTGCACGACATCGACAACGCGATTCCCAGCCTGCGCCGCGCGCTCGAGCTCGACCATGATGACGCGGCGACGGCACTGGAATTGGCGCTCGCGCTCAACGAAGGCGGCGAAACGGACGCAGCGCAGAAGCTGTTCGACACAACCGCGCCGCCGCCGGGTTTCGGCGAGCGCGTGCGCTGGTTGCGCGCGCTGAACTTGCCGGCGATCTATCGCGACGATGCGGAAATCGATGCGGCGCGTTCGCGCTTCGGCGATGGACTCGAAGCGCTGCGTGCGGGATTGAAGCTGGATTCGCCCGCGATGATCCATGAAGCCGCGCATGCCGCGGCCAGCGTTGCGCCGTTCCACCTGCACTATCAGCCGCGCGACAACACCGCCCTGCAATGCCGTTTCGGCGATCTCGTCGCGCGCGTGATGTCGGCTGCGGCACCGGAGCTTGCCGAGCCTTGCGACTGGACGCCACGCGCGCACGGTGGCCGCGTGCGTGTCGGCATCATTTCCAGCCACCTGATGCAGCACACGGTGTCGCGCTATTTCACGCGCCTCATCGAGGGGCTCGACCGCGAGCGTTTCGATGTGCGCATCTGGCACGGCGGCGGCGAAGACGACAGCACGCGCCGCATCGCCGGCCGCGTTTCGCGATTCGAGCAGACCCGAGCCGCCGCGCTCACGCTCGCGCGCGAGGTGCGTAAAGCGCAACTCGACGTGCTCGTGTATCCCGAAATCGGCATGGATCCGAAGCATCAGGCGCTGGCCGGACTTCGCCTGGCACCCATGCAGTGTGCGTTGTACGGCCATCCCGCAACCAGCGGCGCGCCGCACATCGACTACTTTTTCAGCGGCGCAGAGCTGGAGCCAGCCGACGCCAATGCGCATTACCGCGAAAGACTCGTGCGCCTGCCGGGAATCGGCACGCAGCCGCTGCCGCCGCCACTGGCAGGCGACGGCGCCTGGTTCAAGGCGCTCGCGGGTGATGCTCCGCTTGCATTATGCCTGCAGAACTTCATCAAGCTGGTCCCCGCGTTCGATGCGACGTTGGCGCAAATCGCCGCCGAATCGGGCGCACGCATCGGGTTTTTCACGCGCAATCCACCGCTGATGCGCGTGTTTCGCGCGCGCATCGAAGCCGCGTTCGCCGCACACAAGCTCGATGCGG
>DATIVQ010000270.1:0-15600 GCA_035465735.1 Rudaea sp. | reverse complement strand
TGCTGCAGAGCGGCCTGTACATCGGCTTTTCCGGCTTCACCTTCGTCACCTCGCTGGTGGCGCGCCAGCAGGCCGATTCGCGCGAGGAACAGCGGCGCCTGAATTCCGAACTGCGCGCCACGCGCACGCTGCTGACCGAATCCAGCCGCATCGGCGAGCGCATGCGCATCTCGCGCGAACTGCACGACCTGGTCGGCCACCACCTGACCGCGCTGAGCCTGAACCTGGAGGTCGCCAGCCACCTGGTTTCCGGCAACGCGCAGGAACACGTGCGCCAGGCGCAGAGCGTGGCGAAATTGTTGTTGTCCGACGTGCGCGAAGTCGTCAGCCAGTTGCGCGAGGACGATGCCATCGACTTGACCGAGGCGCTGAAAACCCTGGTCGAAGGCGTGCCCGGCCTGGCCATTCATCTGCAATTGCCGCCACGCTTCGCGGTTGATGATCCGCGCCGCGCGCAAGTGCTGCTGCGCTGCGCCCAGGAAATCATCACCAACGCCCTGCGCCATGCCAATGCGCGCAATCTGTGGCTTAGCTTCGAGCGCGACGGTGCGGAACTTGCCATCCACGCGCGCGACGACGGCCGCGGCTCGGACGAGTTGCAGCAAGGCAATGGCTTGACCGGCATGCGCGAGCGCCTGGCCCAGATCGGCGGGCGCCTGAACATCACCACCGCACGCAATTCCGGTTTCGCGCTGGATGCGTGGCTGCCCCTGGAGTCCTCGCGATGACCATATCCGTTTGCCTGGTGGACGACCAGACCCTGGTCCGCCAGGGCATTCGTTCCCTGCTGGAACTGTCCGACGACATCCGCGTCGCTGCCGAGGCCGGCGACGGTGCGCAGGCGGTGGAGACGATTCCGCGGATCAAGCCCGACGTGGTGCTGCTCGACATGCGCATGCCCGGCATGTCGGGGCTGGACGTGCTCAACGTACTGGCGGAAAAAAACGCCTTGCCGCCGACCATCATCCTGACCACGTTCGACGACGACCAGCTCGTGCTGGCCGGACTGAAGGCCGGCGCGCGCGGCTACCTGCTCAAGGACGTCTCGCTGGAACAGCTCGTGGACGCGGTCAAGACCGTGGCCGGCGGCGGCTCGCTGGTCGCGCCGGTGGTCACGCAGCGCCTGCTGACCGGACTGGAGCGCATGCACAACGATTTCACCAGCCTGGATCGCCCGGATCCCCTGACCGAGCGCGAGACCGAAATCCTGCGCCTGATGGCCGGAGGCTACAGCAACAAGGAAATCGCCAATTCGCTCGGCGTGGCCGAGGGCACGGTCAAGAACCACGTTTCCAACATTTTGTCCAAGCTCGGCGTGCGCGACCGCACAAGGGCGGTACTGAAGGCCTTTGAATTGGGCATCGTCTAGGTCCCGGTTTGTTGCCTTGCGGTCCGATTCCAGAACCCCGGCTTTTCCAGTACCATTCGCGGTCTGATTTGAGGGAGACTCCCGGAATGACCCGCCTGCTCGAAGTTCTCGTTGCCCTGGCCATTGTTTTCGTCCTGGCCATCGTGTTCAGCCTTGCCTTGCCCAGTTCGGGCCATGTCGAGCGCTCGGTGACCGTCAGTTCGCCCGCGCGCCAGATTTTCGACGTGCTCGACGGTTTTCACACCTATCCGTCGTGGACGGCGCTGACCGGTTACGACTCGCGCGTGCAGATGAATTATGAGGGTCCGGCATTGGGCAGCGGCGCCAAGGTGTCCTGGCGCAGCGCCAACGAAACCATCGGCGACGGTAGCCTGACCGTGGCCGCGACGCCGGCGCCCGAGCAGGACAAGCAGGTCACCTGGGACGTGCAGAACACCTGGCGCGGCACAGACAAGCATTTCACCTTCACCATCGATCCCTCCGAGAACGGCAAGACCTCCAAGGTGACGATGGCGTATGACGTGGATTTCGGCTGGAACCTGCTCGCGCGCGTTTCCGGCCTTTACCTGCAGGGCGATCCGGCCACGCTGATGCAGTTCCAACTGACCCGCCTGCAGAACATGCTGGCCACGTTCCCGACCGTCGACTACAAGGACCAGGACATCCAGATCCAGGACGTGGCCGCGCAGCCGATCCTGTTCGTCTCCACCACCGCCAAGCGCACGCTCGACGACGTCGCCGATGCGACGACGAAGGCGATGGATCAACTGCAGGCGACGATCAAGAAGGACAAGCTCAACGCGACCGGCCCGCGCCGCGTGATCACCACGAACTGGGGCGACGAGAACTACGATTTCGACGTGGCCTTGCCGGTCGACAGCGCCGATGCGCAGGTTGCCGATCCGGTCAAGATCGGCACCGGTTATGGCGGCAAGGCGCTGGTGACGTCGTTCACGGGTTCGGCCGCGCAGTTGCCGCTGATGCGCCTGATGCTGAAGGCCTACGCCTACACGCACGGCTACCTGTTCGATGAATCGTCCGAAGGCAACGGTCGTTTCTTCGACGAACTGACCACGACCGATCCACACGCCGGCGACGACCAGCAGTCCTACAGCGTATTCCTGCCCATCCAGGGGCAGTAATCCGGCCACGATGCCTGCAAACGGGCGGCTTCGGCCGCCCGTTTGCTTTTGGGCGGGAACTTTTCCTTAACAGCGTTGTATTTCTGCCGGCGCCGGTGCATTCGCGCGGCGTCCGGAACGCAGAACGCAAACAACAAGCGGTGACATCACGATGATCGAAACCCGGCAACTGACCAAACGCTACGGCGAGCTGACCGCCGTCGACGGCATTACGTTCAAGTTGGAGCCAGGCCGCGTGCTCGGCTTCCTCGGCCCCAACGGTGCCGGCAAATCCACCACGATGAAGATGATCGCGGGATTCCTCGCCCCGACCTCGGGCAGCGCCCGCGTCTGCGGCCACGACGTGGTCGACGACGGTATTGCCGCCAAGCGCATGCTCGGCTACCTGCCGGAAGGCGCGCCGAGCTACGGCGAGATGACGCCGCGCCAGTTCCTCGAATTCGTTGCCGATGTGCGTGGCCTCAGTGGTGCCAGACGCACGCAGCGTCTCGACGATGTGATCGAGCGCCTGCATCTGAACGGCGTGCTGGAACAGCCGATCGAGACGCTGTCCAAGGGTTTCAAGCGCCGCGTGGGACTCGCGCAGGCGATCGTGCACGATCCGCAGGTATTGATCCTCGACGAGCCGACCGACGGCCTGGATCCGAACCAGAAACACGAAGTGCGTGCGCTAATCAATGCGATGGCCAAGGACAAGACCATCGTCGTGTCCACGCACATCCTTGAGGAAGTCCACGCTGTATGCAGCCGCGCGATCATCATCGCGAAGGGGAAAATCCTCGCCGACGCGACGCCGGCGGAGCTGGAAACCCGCTCGCGCTACCACCAGGCCGTGTCGCTGACGGCGGCCAATGTGCCCGCCGCGAAGGAAGCGCTGTCGCGCGTGGCCGATGTGGCCGCGATCGAAATCGACCCGCAGGACCATCGCCTTACCGCGTTTCCAAAGCCGGGCCGGCAGATTTTCGTGGCGGTCAACCAGGCGCTGCAGGCGCAGGGCATCGCAGTCAGCGAACTGCAACTGGAAAGCGGGCGTCTCGACGAAGTGTTCCGCACGATCACGCAGGGCAGCGAGCGGGGGGCGCAGGCATGAGCAACATCCTGACGGTCTTCAAGCGGGAATTGTCGAGTTATTTCGCCACGCCCGTCGCCTACGTCTTCATCGTGATCTTCCTGCTACTCGCCGGTGCGTTCACGTTCTATCTCGGCGACTTCTACGAACGCGGCCAGGCCGACCTGCTGCCGTTCTTCAACTTCCATCCCTGGCTGTACCTGTTCCTCGTTCCCGCCGTGGGCATGCGCCTGTGGTCGGAGGAGCGCAAGAGCGGCACGATCGAGTTGCTGCTGACGCTGCCGGTGACGATGTGGCAGGCGGTAGCCGGGAAATTCCTCGCCGCCTGGGCCTTCATCGGCGTTGCCCTGATCCTCACGTTTCCGATCTGGATCACGGTCAATTATCTCGGTTCGCCGGACAACGGCGTGATCCTTGCCAGCTACATCGGCAGCTTCCTGATGGCCGGCGCGTTCCTCGCCATCGCTTCGTGCCTGTCGGCGTGCACGCGCAACCAGGTGATCGCTTTCATCCTCACCGTGGTCGTGTGCTTCCTGTTCCTGCTCGCCGGCTTTCCGCTGGTGCTGGATTTCTTCTCGGCGTGGGCGCCGCAGGGCGTGGTCGATGCAGTTTCCGGCCTGAGTTTCCTGACCCATTTCACTTCGATCGGCAAGGGCGTGATCGAGTTGCGCGACGTGATCTATTTCGCGCTGACCATCGCGTTCTGGCTGTATGCCAGCGCCGTGGTGATCGACCTCAAGAAAGCCGACTAGTTGAAAGTGCGGCCAGGACGACCGCTTTTTGACTTTCGCGATCAGGGACGATCGCAGGAACAAACGAGTGAACGAAGCTATGACCTCGAATAAAAAACTCATGACTGGCGGCGCACTCGCGGTGCTTGCCGTACTTTTCGTGGCGGTAGTCCTGATCTGCAATTCGCTGTTCCGCGGCGTGCAGGTCGATCTGACGCAAAACCACTTGTATACCCTTTCGCAGGGCACGAAAAACATCCTCGCCGACATCGACGAGCCGATCCACCTGTACCTGTTCTGGTCGGACAAGGAAGCGCACGGCATTCCGCAACTGCGGATCTACGCGCAGCGCGTGCGCGAGATGCTTGAGGAAATGGCCGGCCGCGCGCACGGCAAGATCCAGCTCGAAGTGATCGACCCGCAACCGTTCTCCGAGGACGAAGATCGCGCCACCGGCTACGGCCTGCAGGCCGTGCCCGCGGGCAACAACGGCGAGAAGATTTTCCTCGGCCTGGCCGGCACCAACTCGACCAATGGCAAGCAGGTGATTCCGTTCCTGCAGCCGAACAAGGAAGCCTTCCTCGAATACGACATCGCCAAGCTCATCCACGAGCTGACGGTAACGCACAAACCCGTCGTCGGACTCGTTTCCGGGCTACAGATCGGCCAGGGCTTTGACCCGGCCACGCGCAGCCTGCGCGATCCGTGGGCGATCGACCAGCAGCTGACCCAACAGTTCGACGTGCGCCAGCTGAACGCGGCCTCGATCAAGTCCATCGACAAGGACATCGACGTGCTCGTGCTGATCCAGCCGAAGCAGCTGCCGCCGGATGCGCAGTACGCGATCGACCAGTTCGTGATGCGCGGCGGGCACCTGCTCGTGTTCGTCGATCCCGACGCCGAGACCGACAAGGCCGGCGAGGATCCCAACAATCCGCAGGCGGCGATGTTTGCCAACAAGTCGTCCGATCTGCCGGAGCTGTTCAAGGCCTGGGGCATCGAATACGACCCGCACAAGGTCGTGCTCGACCGCGCCCATGCGCTGCAGATCAGCGTGCAGCCGGGCGCGGCACCGGTGCCGGATCCGGCGATCCTGGGCTTCACCAAGAGCAACCTCAGTCCGACGGACGTGGTCACCGCGAACCTGGACACCATCAATGTATCCAGCGCCGGATTCTTTTCGCTCGCGAAAGGTTCCAGGTACACGCTTACGCCATTGATCCAGACCAGCGACGACGCCATGCCGGTGGACAGCTCGCGGGTGAAGTTCCTGCCCGATCCGACCGTGCTGCTCAACGGCTACGCGCCCAGTCACGAACACTATGTCGTCGCCGGCCGCCTCGAAGGCCAATTCGCCAGCGCCTTCCCGGACCGCAAGGACGCCGGGCACATTGGGCAGGCCAAGGGCAAGGGCGAGATCATCCTCGTCGCCGACACGGACCTGCTCAGCGACCGTCTGTGGGTGCAGGTGCAGCCGTTCTTCGGCCAGAAGATCATGAACGCGTTCGCCAACAACGGCGACTTCTTCATCAACGCCGTGGATAACCTCACCGGTTCGTCCGACCTGATCTCGATCCGCGGGCGGGCCACCTCGCAACGACCGTTCACCGTCGTGGAGGACATGAAGCGCGCCGCCGAACAGAATTTCCGCGGCAAGGAACAGGAACTGCAGCAGCAGTTGTCCGACACCGAGCGCAAGCTCACTGAATTGCAGAGTGGCAAGGCCAAAGGAAGCGAGATGATCCTGTCGCCGGCGCAGCAGGACGAGTTGCAGAGCTTCCTGCAGAAGAAGGTCGAGATCCGCAAGCAGTTGCGCCAGGTGCGGCGCGACCTCGACAAGGACATCGATGCGCTCGGCAGCCGCCTGAAGTTCGTCAACATTGCGCTGATGCCGATCCTGATCACGATCGCCGCCTTGCTGTTCGCGGGTTGGAAGCGGCGCCGCCGCCGCGCCGCTTGAGGACCATGCCATGAGCCCGAAAAAATTCGCCATCCTTGTCGCTGTTGCCATCGTCGCCCTGGTCGCGGCCTGGACCATCAACAGATCGAACGCACCGCAGACCGGCGTTACCGCGCAGGCGCAGCCCGTGCTTCCCGAACTGCACGATCACGTCAACGACGTGAATGCGATCACCCTGACCGGCGCCGGCGACAAGGTGCTGGCCACGCTCAAGCATGGTGCGGACGGTTGGAGCATCGCGGAAAAATCCGGCTATCCGGCGGACCTGGCCAAGATTCGCGCATTCCTGATCAAGCTCGACCAGGCGACACTGACCGAAGCCAAGACGTCCAATCCCAAGCTCTACGGTGAACTCGGTGTCGACGACACCAAGGACGCCAAGGCGACCGGCGTACTGGTCACGCTCGGCGGCCTGGCCAAGCCGTTGTCCATCATCATCGGCAACTACAACGGCGCGGGCGGCGGCGGCACCTTCGTGCGTCGCGTGGGCGATGCGCAATCCTGGCTCGCCGGCGGCAATCTCACCGTGGCCAAGACCTTGGCGGACTGGGAGCGGCGCACGCTCGCCGACATTGCCTCCTCGCGCCTGCGCGCGGTGACGCTGACGAATCCCGATGGCAAGACGCTCAAGATCTACAAGGATGCGCAGGGCGACGCGAACTTCAAGGTCGCCGACGTGCCCAAAGGCCGCGAAATAGCCTCCGAATTCGTCGCCAACGAGCTGGGTTCGGTGCTTTCGGGCCTGAATGCGGACGATGCGTTCCCGGCGAAGGACATGGCGCCGCCGGAAAAGGCCTGGAAGGATGAATACGCCGCCTTCGACGGCCTGACGATCGACGCCACCGGCTGGGAGCAGGGCGGCAAGGACTACGTGCAACTCGCCGCGCGCCTCGACGAGGCGGCCGCAAACGCGCAGATCGACGCCGATCAGGCAAAGGCCAAGGCCGAGTACCAGGCCACCGTCGACGCCGCGAACAAGAAGGTGGCCGACGAAAAATCCACGACCGGCGCCCAGGCCAAAGCCAATGCGCAGGCGGCTGCCGACGTCGCCAAGCCCTTGGCGGTGAGCGATCCGGCCAAGGATCGCAGCGACAAGTTGGCCGCCTTGAACAAGGAAGTGGCGAGCCTGAACAAGACATTTTCCGGCTGGACGTTCGCGCTGCCTGCCTACAAGTTCACGGACATGAGCAAGAGCATGGACGACATGCTCAAGCCACTGCCGGAGAAAAAGGTCGAGGCGAAGAGGCCGGTCGGGAAGACGCACAAATAGAAGCGATTCCTTCGCACGTTATGCCGGCATGGTCCAAGCCCGCGGCACCGGGCTGAGGGGCATCCGGATCGCAGGGATTCCATCCGTGGCAACTGGATTCCACTCGATCGTCTGTCGCCGACACTCGACCCTGCCGGAATGACAGTTATCTTGAGCGCGCTTTCCAGCGCCAGTGCCATGGCTCGTAGGCGAGGCCGTGCGGATTTCTGCGCGGATAGCTCAGGTGAAAGCCGAAACGTCGCGCATGTCGCTTCAGCCACGCGAAAGCCGGCGAGTTCTCGAATTCTTCTTCTAGCGCGGCAAATCCGGGCGTGGTCACGTCCAGCGCACGTCCGGAGTGATGTTCGCTGTATCCCGGCGCGGCGCTGACGCGCAGGATCTGTTCCATCGATTGCCCGCGTTCGAGCTTGCGCTTGAGGATGCCGAGCTGGTATTCGACCGAACGAAACGCCGAGACGACCTGCAACTCCACGCCATCGCGCGCGGCCGTCTCGCGCATGCGCGCCCATGCGCGTGCGGCGCGCGGCGCGAGGAATTGCTCGCGGCCCTGCGTGTCGAGGCCGATGGATTCCAGGTGCGACGACTCGCGCACGCGGCGCAGCCCGCGCGCGTGACCATAATCGCGCGGCACGCCGAGGGCGAAGGCGTTTTCGATCAATTCGCGGCAACGCGCAGCGGAAACGGGGGAGGGTTTGGATGAGTCGCTCACCGTGTCAGTGTACTTCGCTGCGCGGCTGCGCCGCGATCCATGCCGCGATATCTGCGATCACCCGTGCATCGACGTGTCCGGCCTTTGCATAGTCTGCTGGCGAAGGCGGATCACCGGCCGGCATGAACAAGTGACTCAGACCGGGATATTCCTTCAGCGTAACGCGCGGGTCGCGTGCGAACGCCGCTTGCCATTTGGCGAAGTCGCCCGCGGGCGTAACCTGATAGTCGCCGGTGCCTTGCAGGACCAGGATCGGTCGTTCGAGGGTCTTCGATACGGCGATCGGATCGTAACCGCGCAGGCTCAGCCAATAGCTCGCGGGAGCGTGGAAGAATTCGCCCGTCGGCGGATGCTTCGGATCGGCCCTGGCGATGGCGTCGCGCGCCGCTTCGATCGGTGCCAGCGCTGCTTGCATTTGTTGGGGCGTGGCGTGTTCGATCCTGGCCAGATAGCGGGTTTGTCGCACCACGGTGTCCAGATCAAACGTCGCCGGCGCCGCAAGCAGGATCGTGCCGGCGACACGGGAATCGTGCGCAGCAATGCGCGGCGCGGCTAAGGCGCCAAGGCTGTGTCCCAGCACGAATACGCGGTGCGGATTGATGTTCGGTTGTTGCGCGAGCAGTTTCAGTGCGGCGACGGCGTCGTCCGTGACCTCGTCGTCGATGGTTATGGGCATGCCGGCGATCTGCGCACCATAAACCCGGGTGCGTTTGTCGTAACGGAAAGTGGCAATGCCTTGTTCGGCTAGGCGGCGCGCGATGTCGGCAAATGGTTTGTTAGGGCCGATGGTTTCGTCGCGGTCGTTCGGCCCGGAGCCGGCCACCAGCAACACGGCCGGAAACGGGCCGTCGCCTTGCGGCATGTCCAATGTGCCGGGCAGTGGCCCCAGCGGCGACGAAACCGCCAGCGGCCGTTCGTTCGATGACGCTGCGGGAGCTTCGCTCGCCGGCGCGCTGCCGGGTGCGAAGAACACGCCGCCAACCGTACCGTCGGCGTCGCAGGCCACGCGCATGGTCAGCCACGCACGGGCGAATTTCAGCGGCGTTTCGGCCAGTTCGGTTTCGGTGGTTTCGCGCAGGGTAGTGGTCGCCGCATGATCGAACGCACCGACTTGCGCCGGCAGCACATCGTGCCAGACGTTCTGGAGTTTGCCGGCATTGAGCCCGGCAAGCATGCGCGCATCGAAGTGCGCGGTGGCTGCCGCGTAGTCGTCTTTGCGCAAGGCGGAGAGGATGTCTTGCGCGCGCTGCATGCAGATGTTCTGCGCTGGATCGCCGGCATGCGCACTCGTACCGGCACCGGCCAACAACGCCGATGCAAATATCGCCGCGGATTTCATGATGTCTTGCCTCTGACGGGATTCGGAGCCGATGGCTGCTGCGCCTTTAGCCGCCCGGCCTTGCGCAGCGCCTCGCGCAGCGCGTATTCGATCTGTGCGTTGACGCTGCGCAGCTCGTCGTCGGCCCAGCGTTGCACGGCGTCGAGCACGTCGGCATTGATGCGCAGCGGGTAGGCTTTTTTCTCAGCGGACATCGCGTTTTCTTGCGCGCTCGCGCCGTTTGTGCAAGTAGTTGGCAATGCCGGCGATGGCAGCGACGCCGACGACCAGGAAATTGTGCAGTGATCCGTGGACATTTCCGAACAGATTCGAGGCGTGTGTGCCGAGAACCCATACCGCAGCCCAAACGAGCATGGATGCGCTCAATACGAACAGCACTCGCGCGATGCGTCGATTTCGCGCCGACAAATCGCCGCGCCGCCCGATGTCGTCGTGGTTGTGTGCGAGCACCAGCAGTCCGCTGAGGCCGGCGGCGAAACTCGCCGCCAGCAGCAAGTACAGAGCAAGTGTTTCGATGTCCATGCGGGATCAGCCCGAATACAGCGTGCCGGTATTGACTATCGGCTGGGTGCCGCGCTCGCCGCACAGCACAACCAGCAGGTTCGACACCATCGCCGCCTTGCGCTCCTCGTCGAGCTGCACGACGCCGCGTGTCTTGAGCTGATCCAGCGCCATCTCGACCATGGTCACCGCGCCTTCGACGATGCGCGTGCGCGCGGCAATGATCGCGCTTGCCTGCTGGCGCTGCAGCATCGCCTGCGCGATTTCCGGCGCGAACGCGAGGTGCGAGATGCGCGCCTCGATCACCTTGACGCCGGCGCTGGCGAGGCGTTCCTGGATTTCGTTCTGCAGGTGTTCGACGATTTCCTTGCCGTGGCTGCGCAATGAAACGCCGCCGGTGTCGTGCGAATCATACGGGTATGTTTGCGCCATCTGGCGCAGCGCGGATTCGCTCTGGATATGCACGAAGTCCTCGTAGTCGTTGACCTGGAACAGCGCCTCGGCGGTATCGACCACCTGCCAGACCACGACCGCCGCGATCTCGATCGGATTGCCGTCCGAATCGTTGACCTTGAGCTTGCTCGACTCGAAGTTGCGCACGCGCAGGGAAACGCCGCGCTTGGAATAGAACGGATTCGCCCAGCGCGGGCCGGAGTCGCGCACCGTGCCGACATAGCGGCCGAAGAATTGCAACACCTTGCCTTCGTTCGGCGCGACGGTGAAGAAACCGCCAAGGCAGATCAGCAACACGACGGCGGCGAGGATGGCGACGATGATCGCCCACACCGTCTGGTTCTGGATGGAATACACGAACCACGCGCCGTCGGCGATCAACAACACGATGATTCCGATCAGGGCGGGAATGCCCGAAGGGGCGGAATAACGGCGTTCGTTCATGGCGGGCTCCGGTTGAAGTGTGAAAATAAGATATCAAAAAGATATCATATTTTCAACTGGAATCGGGCCGACGAACATTATTTCTTTTCAATCAGATAATTACGATGATTATGTCGATGAATTCGTTGCCTGCAGGCCGCCTATCTTGTATCCGGAAACGGCGCAACCTTGTCGACGCGCAGTCGCCCGAGCGTGTCCATACCGGAAAAAAAACGCCAAGGGTCGCCGTCGCCGACCGACAGCGCGATGTGGCCGGCGTCGAAGCCGGGCAGGGCGGAATCGAAGCTCTGCCAGTGTCCGTCGACCCATGCCTGGGTCCAGGCATGCGGCACGAAGACATGGTCCGTGCCGGCGTAACGGTCGGTGTAGGCCAGGCCGTCGACCACGCGCGTGGGGATGCCGAGCGCACGGCCGAGCGCGGCGAGCAGCACCGCATGTTCGGTGCAGTCGCCTTCCGGATGCTTCGCCACTTCGAGCGCCGACGCGTAGCCGACGCTCAAATCCTTGTTGCGGATGAAGCGGCGTACGAATTCCTGCAGGTTGAGCATCTGCGCCGCCGGCGTCCTCGCGTCGCCTGCGCCCGTGCGCGCGAGCTTGCGGATTTCCGGTGCGTCGCTTTGCAGCCAGTCGGTCGGTTGCGAATCAGCGGGTGCTGGCAGCGACTCCGCCATGTTCGCGGTGGCGGCGCCGAGCGGTGCGATGCGCAATTCCACGCCGTTCGCGGTCGTGCGCACGCGTTGCTCACCGGTCTGCGCGAACTGCAGTGGCGCACTGCCGCTGCGTGCGTTCACCGTCAGGACCACGCCGTCACGCAATTCTCGTGGCGTAATTTGATCAGGTGCCTGCGCCAGTGCGTGCACCAGGATGTCGGCGCCCTGATTCGGCGCGTTCGCGCAGGATTGGGAGCAAGCCAGCATGACTAGGTCGTAGCCCATCAGCGGCAGCGTCATCTTGCGCACCGTGCCGTCCGCATCCACCCAGGATTGGCTGCGCGTAGGTGCGTCGGGCAGGTGGATGACCTGGTCGACGCGGCTGAGCATGGCGTTGTCGCCGTCGGGCAAGTCCAGACGTTCGCGCGGACCGACGGTGGAATCCACGGCAACAGCATCCAAACTGTCGACCTGAAACGCGAGCTGCGAAAAGCGCGTGCCGGGGTTCAGTCCCGCGCGCAACTCGGCCAGGCGCTGGCCTTCGGCGAGCAGCGCACCTTGCGGCCAATCGATGACGCGCGTGGACTTGGCGCCGCCGACTTCGCTGACCACGTCGAAGCGCCCATCGCTGCGGCGCGTGCCCTGCACGGTGTTGGCGATGCCGGAGATCGCCGTGCGCGAGGTGAACGCCAGCGGTTCGCCATCCATCGTTTCCGCATCGGTTTCGCCGGTGGCAAGGCGCACTTTCGCGCCCGCGCGATCAAGCTCGACTTCCATCTTCTGCGTCGTGATCACGCTGCCGTCGCGGATTGCGCGCGTCGTGTGCATGTGGCCGATCTTGCGGCCGTCGAGCAGCACACTCATCCAGATATCGTCCGCGGGCGCGGCTTGCGCAAGTACAGGCAGCAGGACGAACAGGATGGAAAAAAGGATGCGCATGGCGACTCGGCGTGGTGGGCAAGCGCCAAGCATAACCCGGCCTGCGTTCGCTACAATCCCGCCATCATCCGCAGCGGAACCCGCGATGCCTGACACCAAGAGCTATGCCGTATTCCTGTTTCCGCAGGCGCTGGACGCACTCGGCGACGCGATCAAGCCCTATCTGAGCAACGTACCGGCGGGCCAGCACATCGTCTGCGCGAGCATCGACGCGTCCGGCGCCTACTTCGAGATGACTTTGCAGGGCACGGATGCGAAAGGCCAGCCGGCCGAGCTCGAATTGCGCATTCCGCACGCGATGGTGCGCCTGATCATGTCGCTGCACGACGATCATCCGTTCGGCTTCCAGGCGCGCAAGGACTGAGGCGGCGCCAGTCGCCGCCGTAGAGCAATTCCAGCGGCGAGAAGCGCGCCTTGTAATCCATCTTCGGATGGCGCGCGATCCAGAATCCGAGATAGACATAAGCCAGACCGCGCTCGCGCGCGAGTTCGATCTGGCGCAGGATCGCGCAGGTGCCAAGGCCGCGCGCGGATTCGTCAGGATTGAAGAATGTGTAAACCGCCGATAACCCCGTCGCGGTGAAGTCGGTGACGGCGACAACGAGCAGGCGCTCGCGCAGGCGCAGTTCGATGAATTGGGTCGGGCTCCACGCCGTGAACAAGAAACGCTCGAAATCCTCGGTGGCCGGATCGTCCATGCCGCCGTCCTTGTGGCGCGCAACGAGATAGCGCCGGTACAAGTCGAAATATTCGCCGGTGAACGCCGGCGGCGCGATGCGCAATTCCAGATCGCGATTGCGCGCCAGGCAGCGCCGCTGGCTGCGGTCGGGAACGAATTCGGCGACCGGGACGCGTGCCGGAATGCAGGCGCGGCAGCCGGGGCAGTGCGGCCGGTACACGTGGCCGCCGGCGCGACGGTAGCCCTTGGCCAATGCTGCATCGTATATTTGTGGAAGATGCGGCGAGGCTGGATCGATGACCAGGTTCTGCGCCGTGCGCTCCGCGAAATACCCGCACGGATGCGGCAGGGTCTGGAACAGGCGGACGACGTCGGATTTCACGACCCCAGTTTAGCGCGGGGCTTCAGTAGATGCCGAGATAGCGCAACACGATGAGCAGGATGATTGCGCCGATCAGGGCGATGCGGATCTTCGTCGCCAGCGCCATATGCGGGTTCGCCGGCTTCGGTGTGCGCGATTGCGCCAGTTCCTCCGCAAAGCGCGTGGCCGGGGCGATGCCGATGTCGCGCAGGATCGCGCGCGCGCGCGGCTGGTCCTCGGCCTTGACGATCCACACTGTCGGCCACGTCGAGGAATCCGGTGTCGCGCTGTAGCTCGGACCGCGGTAGTCGTGACCGGCATAGGCGCTGCGGTTGGTCACCCGCGTCTCGATGCCGGCTTCGTTGAGCAGGGTGACGACGCGCTCGACGTTCGCCGCGCGCGGCGAGGAAAAAATCTGCCTCATGGTTTCACCTCGTCGGGGAGCACGCGCAGCATGCCCTCTTGCGCGGTCGAGGCGACGAGCGTGCCGTCGCGCGTATAGATCATGCCGCGGGTCAGGCCGCGCGCGCCCTGCGCGCTCGGGCTGTCGCACGCATACAGCAGCCAGTCGTCGACGCGGAACGGGCGGTGAAACCAGATCGCATGGTCCAGACTTGCCATCTGCACGTTGTGCTGCAGGTAGGAAATGCCGTGCGGCAGCGTCGCCGTGCCGATCAGATGGAAGTCGGAAGCGTAGGCCAGCATCGCGCGGTGGAGGGTCGCGTCGTCCGGCGCGCGTCCGGCGAGACGGAACCAGACCTGCTGGTACGGCGGACGCTTGGCCGGCTTCAATTCGTTGCGTGGATAGACGGGACGAAACTCGAACGGCCCCTTGCGCGCCAGCCAGCGCTGCGCTTTCACCGGCAGCTGGGCGAGTTCCTCCGGTGGAATCGGCTCCGGTGAATTCAGGTCTTCCGGCGGCGGCACATCCGGCATGCTGAGCTGGTGTTCGACGCCGGGCTCGGCGATCTGGAAAGAGGCGGCGGCATTGAGGATCGTCTCGCCGTGCTGGATCGCGATGATGCGGCGCACCGAAAAACTCTTGCCGTCGCGGGCGCGGTCCACTTCGAAGACGATCGGCGCTTCGACGTCGCCGGCGCGCAGGAAATACGCGTGCAGCGAATGCACCATGCGCGAACCGTCCACGGTGCGCTGCGCCGCCGACAGCGCCTGTCCGAGCACTTGTCCGCCGAATACGTACTTGGTGCCGATGTCGCGGCTCTGGCCGCGGAACAGGTTTTCTTCCAGCCGTTCGAGCTGCAGCAGGTCGATCAGTTCGCCGACGATGGGGTTGGACATGGAAGCTCCGCGAAAACCGTGCGAAGTATAGCGGCCCGGTGGATTATTTCGCTGGCAGGAAGCGTTCAAGTCCGCTTGCCGGCACAATCTCGTTCCACGGAAACAGCGGACCCGGATCCTGGCGCCGACGCAACAGGATGTTCGCATCGTCGCTGGCCGGCTCAAGGCGCGTATCCAGATCCTCGTGCCCGGCAATGTATTTCAGGTGCGGCAGATCCAGCCGCAACTGCCGCAACAGCGCGAGCAGGGCATCGATCTGCGCCTTCGTGTAAGGCGCGGTCCATTTCTGATGACGGCTGTCGCCCCAGTACGGATAGCGGCCGATGTTCGACAGCTCGATGCCGATCGAACGTGGGTTGTAGCCAAAGGTATGGTTCGCGATCCGGTCGTTCGGCACGTAGCGCCAGATCGTGCCGTCGGTGTCGATGTAGTAGTGCCCGCTGTTGCCAGTCTGCGAATTTTCGTAACGGATGCGCTCGCCGAATTCACGCGTCATTTCCATGTCCGGCAATTCAGTGCAATGAATCACGACGAGGTCGATTAGCGACGGCGCGCGCCGCTCCAGTCGAGCGACGTAGGGCAGGGGTCGGTCGTGGATGGCGAGTGTGGCGGGCATGCGCGCAGTGTCGCATGCAATAATTCGATGATGAAGCCCTTGCTTGTCCTTTCCCACGGCCTGCACAGC
>DATIVQ010000269.1:0-2447 GCA_035465735.1 Rudaea sp. | reverse complement strand
GATTCTTCGTAGCCGAAGTGCAGCAGGAATTGCGTCCCTCCCTGATCGTGGAAATGGCGTTTGCAAGCCGCATCGAACAGGTAGCGCCAGTAATCCCCGGTGCGATGGCGCATGAGCTGGTCATAGATGGAGCCTGGCTGCGGCCGATGCAAATAGCCGTTGTACGGATTCCGCATGTAGGCATCGGATTGCTTTTCCAGGCGCACGCATTGGCCGAGCACGGAAGGCGGTACCGGCGTGCCGGTGAATTCCAGCAACTGCTGCAGGAACCATTCTGGTCGCAGGGTGAGGTCTTCGTATTTCAGGAACAACACGCGCCGCTGTTTGCTCAGCGCCAAGCCAGCCTTCACATGGCGCGCCCAGGAACCTTCGTCGGCATCGATGTATTGCAACGCATCGCGCAATTCCTGCGGTTCGGAAAACCGGTGATTCCCGAACAGGAATTTCATGTAGAGAAAGGATACGGTGGCGTTTCTTCCGTCGCGCACCAGGTAAACGACGTCTTCGCATCCGCCCGGCAGCTGGTGGCTCTTGATCAGGTCGACGCCATCCAGGGCGCTCGTCAGCGGGCCGCCGGCTGCGTCGACGATGTCGTCTTTGTACACGCTTGGCTGCGGCCGTCCTTGCAGTAGGGAAAAGTACTTGCGCAGCAAGGTGCTGCCCGAGCGCGGATAGGAGACAAGAAAAATTTGCTTTCGGTGGGGCAACAGCGCGCGCCTGCGAGCAAGACAAGGACAATCCGCCGAGCTTATCGAGCGCACCGTCGCCTCGCAAATGGTGTTTCTTGCCGTTTGCGGGGCGTGTGCGTCGCAAAAGGCGGGCATGGCGGCGTTGCCGGACTTGCGCCGGACGCGCGTCCGCATGCGGCGCATCGCGCGCTCGGCTACAATAAGCATTCGTCTGCACACCCCCTCCCGCACATGAACCAGCCCACGAAGGAGCAGGTCGAGCGCCTGCTCGCCGAGATCGTCGATCCGCACAACGGCCAGGATCTGGTCGCGTCCGGCGCGGTGAAAGGTGTCGGCGTGGACGGCGGCAAGGTCGCCATCGACATCGTGCTCGGTTACCCGGCGCAGACGTTCGTTGACGCGCTCGCGCAGCAGGTGCGCACCCGGCTCGCCGCGGCGGGCATCGCCGATGCCGCGGTCGGCGTGACCTGCCGCGTGTTCGCGCACAAGGTGCAGAAAGACCTTACGCCGATGCCGAACGTGAAGAACATCATCGCGGTGGCCTCGGGCAAGGGCGGCGTCGGCAAGTCCACGACCGCGGCGAACCTCGCGCTCGCCCTCGCGGCAGAGGGCGCGAACGTCGGAGTGCTCGATGCGGATATCTACGGGCCCAGCATGCCGCGCATGCTCGGCGTGTCCGGCAAGCCCGACACGAAGGACGGCCAGCGCATCGAGCCCAAGCTCGCGCACGGCCTGCAGGCCATGTCGATCGGCTTCATGATCGACGAGGACACGCCGATGATCTGGCGCGGTCCGATGGTGACGCAGGCGCTCACGCAACTGCTCAACGAGACGAACTGGGTGGACCTGGATTACCTCGTTATCGACCTGCCGCCCGGCACCGGCGACATCCAGTTGACGCTGTGCCAGCGCGTGCCGGTGTCCGGCGCGGTGATCGTGACCACGCCGCAGGACATCGCACTGCTCGATGCGAAAAAGGGTTTGAAGATGTTCGAGAAGGTCGACGTGCCTGTGCTCGGCATCGTCGAGAACATGGCCCTGCACACCTGCTCGAATTGCGGTCATACCGAGCACATCTTCGGCGAAGGCGGCGGCGCGCGCATGTCCACGCAGTACGGCGTGCCCCTGCTCGGCAGCCTGCCGCTCGACATCCACATCCGCGAACAGGCCGACGGCGGCACGCCGACGGTCGCCGCCGATCCGGCCGGCGCAGTCGCCGCGCTGTATCGCGAGATCGCGCGCAAGACCGCGGCGCAGCTTGCGTTGCACGCGCGCAGCAAGGCCATCCCGTTTCCCAAGATCGTCATCGCCAACACATGAGCCTGCACTTGTGAGCATCAAATCGGACCACTGGATCCGCCGCATGGCGGAAAAGCACGGCATGATCGAGCCGTTCGAGCCCGGCCAGGTGCGCACAAACGCGGGTGGCGGCAAGCTGATTTCCTACGGCACCTCGAGCTACGGCTATGACGTGCGCTGCGCGAACGAGTTCAAGGTGTTCACGAACATCAACTCGACCATCGTCGATCCCAAGGAATTCGACGCGCGCAGCTTCGTCGACATCAAGGGCGACGTGTGCATCATCCCGCCCAATTCGTTTGCGCTGGCGCGCACGGTGGAGTACTTTCGCATCCCGCGCAGCGTGCTGACGGTGTGCCTGGGCAAGAGTACCTACGCGCGCTGCGGCATCATCGTCAACGTCACGCCGCTGGAGCCGGAATGGGAAGGCCACGTGACGCTGGAGTTTTCCAACACCAC
>DATIVQ010000268.1:0-2317 GCA_035465735.1 Rudaea sp. | reverse complement strand
GCGTCGCCTCGGCGCGTGCCGTTCCCGCCGTGGCGGCGTTCTTGACGTCCTGCATCGTGACCGCGCCGCCTGCGCCGGTCGGCTGCACGCGCGCGAGGTCGACCTTCAGTTTTTTCGCCATCGCGCGCACGGCGGGCACGGCCTTGACGCCGGCGACGCTGGCGGCCTGTTCGACGATGACTTCATTGCTCGAAACCATCGCGCCGACCACGGTGCCTTCGTCTTCGCGGTCCGCCGTCTTTGCGGTCGCGGGGGCCGGTGCGGGCTTCGCTGCCGCCGGAGCGGGCGCATGGTGATGTCCGCCCGCTGCGTTTTCGGCGCGTTGCTTGGCATTCGGATCGAGTTCGAACTCGGCCAGCGCCGCGCCGGTGTCGATGACGTCGCCGGCCTTGCCGTGCTGTTTGAGCAACTTGCCGGTGTAGGGCGACGGCACCTCGACCACGGCCTTGGCGGTTTCCATCGACACCAGGGGTGCATCGAGCTTGATTTGATCGCCTTCCTTGACCAGCCATTCGACGATGGTGGCGTCGGGCAGGCCTTCGCCGAGATCGGGCAGATGAAACGTCTTGGTGTTCGACATGATGGCCTCAATGAAGATGCAGCAGGATCAGCGCCATGAGCGCAGGAAACGCCTGCACGAAGAAAACCTTGCGATTACCGAGCGACCACGCGCCGAAGACGCCGGCCACGAACACGCAAGCGAGGAAGAAGATCTTGACATGAAAATCGCCGCTGGCGAGTCCCCAGACAAGGCCAGCGACAAGAAAACCATTGTACAGGCCCTGATTCATTGCCAGTTTCTTCGACGCTGCGGCGAATTCTGGTGTCAGCTGGAAGACCCTCCGCCCCAAAGGCTTGGTCCACAGGAACATTTCCAGCACGAGGAACCACGCGTGCAGCAGGGCGACGAAGGCGACGACGAAGTCGGCGGCGAGATGCATGGCGTAAGTCCTCAGCCCGCCGCCAGCGTCTTCTTGGCAGCATCGACGACGCGCGCCGTGCTTGGCAATTGCTTGTTCTCGAGCCGGTACAGCGGCGTGTGAATGTCCCAGCCGGTTACGCGCACGACCGGCGCGAGCAGATCGTAGAGGCATTCCTCGGCGATGCGCGCGGCGATCTCGCCACCGAAGCCGGCGGTCCTGGGTGCTTCGTGCACGATCACGCAGCGGCCGGTTTTCTGCACGGATTCCGCGATCGTGTCGAAGTCGAGCGGCGTCAGCGTTGCCAAGTCGATGACTTCTGCACTGATGCCTTCCTTCGCGAGTTGCTCGGCAGCTTCCAGCGTTTCCTTGACTTGCGCGCCCCAGGTCACCAGCGTGATGTCGGTACCGTCGCGCAGCACGAAGCACACGTCCAGCGGCAACGCCTCGCCGTCGTCGGGCACTTCTTCCTTGTACTGGCGGTAGATGCGCTTGGGCTCGAAGAAGACCACCGGGTCCGGGTCGCGGATCGCGGCCAGCAGCAATCCGTAGGCGCGAGCCGGCGACGAGGGCAGCACCACGCGCAGGCCCGGCACGTTCGTGAACAGGTGCTCGTTCGCCTCGGAATGATGCTCGGGCGCATGGATGCCGCCGCCCCAAGGCGCGCGGAACACGGCCGGGCAGGTGAGGCGTCCGCGCGTGCGGTTGCGCATGCGCGCGGCATGGCAGACGATCTGCTCCATCATCGGGTAGATGAAGCCTTCGAACTGCGCCTCGGCGACGGGTCTCATGCCCTGCGCGGCAAGGCCGACGGTGACGCCGGCGATGGTGGTCTCGTCCAGCGGCGTGTCGAACACGCGCCACTCGCCGAATTTTTCCGAAAGTCCCTGTGTCGCGCGGAATACGCCGCCGTTGACGCCGACGTCCTCGCCCAGCACGACCACGGAAGGATCGTGCTTCATTTCGTAGGCGAGCGCCTGGGTCACCGCTTCGATGAGTGTGATCGCGGACATCAGTGCGCTCCCTTCTCGAGCGCGATGGCTTCTTCACGCTGCTTCACGAGATCGGCCGGCAATTCGGCGAAGGTGTAGTCGAACATTGCCGTGACCGGCTGCGCCTTGGTTTCCAGATACGTATTCACTTCGTTGTCCATCCATTCGCCGCACTCGGCCTGCCACGCGTCTTCCTGCTTCTGGCTCCATGCCTTGTGCGCCTCGAGCCATGTGCGCAGACGCTTGACCGGGTCCTTCTTCCACGCGTCCTCGACTTCTTCCTTGCCGCGGTAGCGGCGCGCGTCGTCGGCAGTGGTGTGATCGCCCAATCGGTAGGTCACGCATTCGACCACGCTGCCGCCGTCGCCGCGGCGGGCGCGCTCGATGGCGTCGCCCATGGCCTTC
>DATIVQ010000267.1:0-6996 GCA_035465735.1 Rudaea sp. | reverse complement strand
TACTCCTGGGAACCGTCGAAAAACAGGCCGAAGTCCAGGTCGACCGAGAACAATCCGTCGGCCACCAGTACGTTGTTCACGACCAAAGGATTGTAATAGCCGCTCGGTACCGTTACCGGCGTTCCGCCCGTAGCCGTGTTGTACAGCGTGAAGGTGAAGGTCTGGCTGCTGTTGTTGACCAGCCCGCTGCCGCTGGTTAATTGGCCCTGATACGTGAAGGCGTACGTCTGCGGGTCGGCCACTGCCTGATTCCCCAGCGTGGAGGCGCCCAGCGCCAGCGCGATCAACGCGCACAATTGTTTGCGATTCATGGTTTGCACCCCTCAAAGCCGTCGAAAAACATCTGGTCCTGAGCCGCGATCGGCGCCGCTGGCCAGAAACCCGTGAACAACGTGAAGCTGGAACCCATCGTTATTCCCGGCGTCACCGTGGCCTGTGCGGTCGTGCCGGACAGCCGGAAGCAGCTATTGCGCGCACGCACGATGCCGCCAGGTGCAATGGCGTGCCATTTGATGTCGTATGGGCCACCTGCCTGCGCACTCATGCCCGACGCGGGAAGCACCGCAGGGCCGGCCAAAATGGCGAATGCACTCGCAACGCGCCACAATCGTGCCACGCGCAACGGTACGCTCAACTGCCTGATCTGCATTGCTTCTCCCGTCTCGATACCCAAGCCCCGGCAGGGACCTTGTGGCCAGCCCAGCGACAGCCTCAATCCGAGGCTTGTAGTCTATACGTGTAAATACTTACAGTCTTTTATTGCTAAGCAATAATTATGCCATATGAGGCCGGACAGGGCCTGTGCAATGACACGAGCGGGTACATGTGGCCAGTGGGCGGGCTCGTCGAAAGCCGGCGCTCGTACGTCAAACGGTGCACATCACGTTGGCGGGTGCTTTCAGCCGACTAATCGAGCAAGCCCAGCTTCATGGCGGTGACCACCGCCTGGGTTTTGTTCGCGACCCGGAGCTTGAGTAGCAAGTTTGCGACGTGATATGTCACCGCTCGCAATGTAATGCCAAGTTCCTTTGCCGTCTCCGAGGACGTTTTTCCGGCCGCCGTAAATCGCAACACGTCGCGTTCGCGCTCGGAAAGTTCGACCTGCCTGTGCGCCGGATCGGGACGTCTGGCTACACGCCTCAGGTCTTCGATCCGCGCGTTCAGCCATGTGCCCAGCGCATCCTGAGCTTCTGCCAGGAGACTGTCGCATTGCCGCGTCAGCGTGCTTGCGGCGTCGCGCAACCTCTCTTCCGGCAACGACAATGCCGCCGTGATCAAGTGCGTCAGACGGCGCGCTCCGAGACTGCGCGCCACACCATCGAGAGCCTTGATGCGCTCGCGCCATGAACCGATGTCGCCGGCGGTGACGGCCTTGAGCTGGTCGATGCATTGCCAGGCGTCTGCAAGAGCCTGCTCTACGAAACGCCGCAGTAGCCCCGCGCCATGATCCGCGCGCATCTGCTCAAGCAAGTCGACGTCGATCGGTGCGCCTTCGCAGGGCTCGATTTCCAGTCCGCGAGCTTCGCCAATTGCCGTCGCCAAGGTAGCCAGCAAATTGGCGCCGGTAATGGGTTTTTCCAGAATGTGCCGCATCCGGAGCGATTTGGCGCGTTCGACCAGGTCTGGCGTAACGCCACTGGTCATACCCAGGACCGGCGGCAACGCCATGCCCTGCCAATCGCGCAAAAGCTGCAGAGCGGGAATATCTGGCAGGTTCAAGTCGAGCAAAAGCAAATCGTAGGGCGCAGCTGCCATCGCCGCCATGGCGCCTTTGCCGGAACGCGATTCGTCCACTCGATAGCCGGCGTGTTCCAGGATCGCGCGAACCAGCATCGTTGTACTGGGTTGATCGTCGACGACCAGTACCCGCCGTTTGGCGTCAGCGTTTGCAAATGCTTGTTGCATCGCCGACCAGTTTAGGAATCCAGCGCGCTATTGTCGAATCCGGAATGAGCCAGCGGTGAAGATTTTGCGTTCGTGCCGGCAATCGGTCGCACGGGATCTGCATGCTGCTCTTCTGCACATCACCTAGGACGGATACAGCTCAGGCAATGACGTCGCTGGCACGACAAGCCCGGGGGTTGTTGCCAACGCCGGTCCATGCGCGAACCGACGCGCCAATTCGGTGGCGGAGACTTCGCCGCCGGAGTTCGCGCCGAAACAGGCGCGTTCGAGGCCGGCGATCGCCGCGGCTTGGGCAGATTCCGACACGGCCTGCCGCAATTCGCCCAGATTGCGCAGCTCTGGCCGCGTCTGCCGCGCCCAGGCCAGCAAAGCGCGTGCGGCGGCGGGCAGGTCGTCGCGCTTGCAGGCATCGGCAAAAGCGCGGCGCGCGGGCGTCGCGTCCGCCGCCGTCAGTGCCGATGCCGGTCGCGCCCGCCTCCATCGCTGCGCCAGTATCCAGATAATCCAAACGGCCAGGGTTACGGCCCACAGCGCCAGCGCGACCAGCGCGACTGTCCGCCACAGGCGCAGCTCGCCCATGATCATCGCGATCGGTCCTGGCGCCGCATTCGACTCGATCGCCATTCGAGGCTGTGTCGACGGCGCAATCTGCACGACTGGCGGCGGCGCAGGCGCAGCGCTCGCTGCTGCCGGGCGCACGTCCAGCGTGATCGCGGGCAACTGCGCGGTTTCGGCACGATCGTGCGCGGTATCCCACCAGGCAAGGCTGATCGGCGGCAGGGCCAGAGGGCCCGCCCGGTTCGGCACGATCGCGAACTTGCGCTCGCGTACGCCGTAAAGCCATTGGCCATCGTCCTTGTCCTGCGTGACGGGCTTGTCGGGATAAATGTCGGCGCCGTCCATCTTCGGCAGTTCCAGCTTCGGCAGTTGTTCGAATCCCAACCCCTGCGCTTCGAGCCGCAAAGTCAGCGTCAGCGGCTCGCCGATTTGCGCCTTCGTGGAAGCATCGATGCCGGTGGCGGTCAGCGACATCGAGCGTGCCGGCAGCCAGACGGCGTTGCCCGATGCGGCCGGACGCGGCCTCACGTTCAGTGTGATCGCCGGCGATTGCGCGCCGATGGCGCGTCCCTGATTGAAGAAGAATCCGCCGCCGTTCGCATCCATGGCATGGCCGCGGAACACGATGGGCGGCACGGCCAGCGTGCCGTTATTCTCGGGTGTGAGTGCGTAGTGGCGCTCGACCACGGTGTAACTGCGGCCACCGACTTGCGCGCGGTAGCGGCTGTCCTGGCCGAGCTTGCGCACGACCATGCCCGGGGCTTTGGGATCGTCCAGGTTGCCGTCGATGAGATTCACCGCGAAATACAGCTTCACCGTCAGCAACACTTCCTGCTGCACGTAGGGCGACGGCGGATCGGCCTGCGCCTCGACGAACACGTCGCCGCCGGATTGCGTCGCGTTCGCCGTCGGCGGCGATACGACGAGCGTGAGCGGTTGCGTGCGCTGGCCGGCGACATCGAGCGCCGGGATCGTGAACGTGCCGGCGTGTTTTGGCGACAGGCCCACTGCCCACAGCACGCTGGTCGTGGTCTTGCCGTTGACGATGTTGACGGACGTGGAGCTTTGCGTGCCGGTCATGTCGAAATCGCCTGCCAGCGCACCGAAGCCCGGCGGCTGCGCCTGCGTGTCGCCATCGACCTGGACATTCAGCGTGACCGTCTCGCCGAGCTGCATCTGGTTGCGGTCGAGCCAGGCGCGCACATCCGCCGCCTGCGCGACTGCGCAAATCCACCATGAAGCAAATGCGCAAAATACGGCAACATTACGAATACGCGAATTCATTCGCCTTGGTCCTCGGGTACACGGCCGCCGTTGCGCCGCATCTCGTACTCGATGCGGAACTTGCGCCGCAGCAGGCCGCCGGGATCGTCCGGCACGCGCGCGAGCCATTGCTCGACGGCCTGGTCGCGTTCATTCTGGGGCTGGTCGCCTTCGCGTGCACCGAGCTGCACCGGCTTGGGCTTGCCCTTCTTGGCGGCGGTTCCAGTGCCATTTTGCTTCTGCAGTTGCCGGTTCATGTCCTGGCGGAATTTCTCACCCGCTTCGCGTTCGGCTTGCTCGGCCTTGGCCTGTTCCTGCGCGGACACGTTCTGATTCGCATTGCCGCCGCCGGAAGACTTGTCCGACGCATCCTTGCCGGAATTTTGTCCATGCGCGCCTTGCGCATCCTGTTGCTGCGCGTTGGATTGCTTTTGCGAATCGGACTTCGAATTCTGGTTTACCTGCTCCTGCTTGCCGCCGGATTGCTGCTGCCCCTTGCTATTTTGCTGCGACTGGTCCTGCTGTCCGTTCTTTCCGTTTTGCCGCTGGTCCTGCTTTTGCCGTTCTTGCTGCTTCAGCCAGTCCTCAACGGCTTGCTTGTTCGCTTGTGCATCGGCGAGCTTAGGGTCCTGCCGCAGCGCGTCATCGTAAGCTGCGATGGCCTGCTTGAAATCCTGCTGTTTCGCCAGCGCATTGCCCCGGTTGTATTGCGCCTGCGCATCGCCGGCCTTGGCGAAATCTGAGGCGGCCGCGCTGAAATCACCGGCGCGATAAGCCGCCGCGCCACGCAAGGCAGGATCTTCGGCCAGCTTTTGCGCCTGATCGGCGCGACCGGCATCGAGCTGTGCGCGCGCCTGCTGGTCGGGCCGCTGCCACAGGTCACGCCACGAGAAAGCCTGTGCCGGCGTGGCATGCACAATGAAAGCGAGCGGCAACAGCAACAGCCAGCCACGGCGGAACCCGGACGCTGCGAGCGGAAGCAGCAACAATACAAGCCACGGGCCGCGGTCGAGGAAGCGTGCCGTGGTCGCATCCACCGCGCGGGCGCCGGCAACCGACTGCAGCGGCTCGCTGGCGAGCAGGGCGTCGATATCGCCGGAATCGGCCGTGACGGCGGCGTAGCGTCCGCCGCCGGCCTGCGCCACGGCCTGCAGGGAGGAGGCGTCGAGTTTCGGCAACACGATGTTGCCGGCGGCGTCCTTGAGGAATCCGCCCTGGCTCAACGCGACCGGCGCCCCCTGATCGGTGCCGATGCCGAGCACGGACACGCGAATGCCCAAAGCGCGGGCCCGTTGCGCCGCGCCAGCGGCATTCGCGCCGGCGCTGTCGGCAAGCACCACGATCTCCCCGCCGCGCAATCCTGCCTGCTCGATCAATTTCACGGCGAGATCGATCGCGCGGCCGGTATCGTTGCCGTTCGTTGGCATCACGGATGGATCCAGGGAATCGACAAGGTTCGTCACTGTGTGCACGTCGTCGGTGAGCGGGGCCACGACGAAGGCGTCGCCGGCGTAGGCGATCAACGCGGTCTGCATGCCGCCGCTGCGCGTGAGCATGTCGTCGAGCTTGAAGCGGGCGCGTTCGTAGCGGCTTGGCTTGAGATCCTGCGCGGACATGCTCGGCGACAATTCCAGCGCGAACACGCGCGCGGCACGGTTCTCGAACAGCGGCTGCGGCAAGCGCTCCCACGCGGGGCCGGCCAGTGCCGCGCAGGCGATGACCCATGCGCAAGCGGCGAGCCAGCGCGGCAGGCGCGAACTGCGCGCCTGCTCTTGCGTATCGAGCAAATGCGGCAGCAGGTGCGCGTCGACCGCGCCGCGCCATGCGCCGGCATCCGCACCACTGCGCGACAGGGCATGCCAAAGCCATGGCAGCGCGGCAAGTGCAAGCAGCCACCACGGCCGCAGGAAATGGAAATCGTGGAAAAAGGCGCTCATGGCGCAAACCTCATGCGCCAGACGCGCGGCAGGGGCAAGGCGCCTCCGGCCATGACCAGCACGATCAACGCCGCCAGCGCAAGCGGCCACCAGAACCATTCGTCGATCGGCCGGAATTGCTGGCCCTTGTCCGGCGTGGGTTCGAGCGCATCGATTTCGCGGTAGATGTGCGCGAGTTCAGCCGTGTCGTGCGCGCGATAGAACTTGCCGCCGGTCTTGTCCGCCATCTGCGTAAGCAGGCGCGTGTCGATGTCCTGCGACGGATTGACCACGCGCGGGCCGAAGAATCCGCCCACGGTCATCGCATCCGCGCCGATGCCGATCGTGTAGATCTTGACGTGTTCCGCAGCGGCCAGCTCGATGGCCTTGTACGGATCAAGCACGCCGGCGTCGTTGACGCCGTCGGTGAGCAGGATCAGCACGCGCTGGTCGCGCGGCCGCTGTTGCAGGCGCTTGACCGCGAGGCCGACCGCGTCGCCGATCGCGGTTTGCCGGCCCGGCAAACCGACCGACGATTCGTCCAATTGCGTGAGCACGGTATCGCGATCGAATGTCAGCGGCGTCAGCAGATAGGCCTGGCTGCCGAACACGATCAATCCGATGCGGTCGCCGGCGCGGCGATGGATGAAATCCCCGGCGATGGCCTTGACGGCGGCGTAGCGGCTCACCGCGCGCCCGCCGATTTGCATGTCCGGCGTCTGCATGCTGCCGGAGGCGTCCACCGCCAACAGCAAATCGCGGCCGCTGCGCGCCACGTCCTGCGGCGGACCCAGCCATTGCGGACGCGCCGCCGCGCCCACGAGCAATGCCCACACTGCCAACGCCAGCCAGCGGCGCCACGTGGCGACCGGAGTGGCGCCCGTGGCGGTATCGATGCCGTTGAGCGCATACGGCAAGCGCAGGGCGGCGCCGGCACTGTCGCGAACCGACGGCAGCAGGCGTGCCGCCAGCCACGGCAGAGGCAGCAGCACGAACAGCCAGGGCCAGGCGAACTCAAGCATGCGCGGTTCGGGCTTGCAGGGCGTTGCGCACGTAGCGGCGCACAACGGCGATCAGCGCTGCGGTGTCGAAATCGGCGTGCGCGCGGAACGGCGCGTCGAGCAGCACGCGGCCCGCGCCGTGGCGGAATTCCTCGCCGCCGCCGTGCGCGTCCAGATATTCGAGCCAGCGCTCACCGACATGAGCCGCCGCATGCGCGTCCCCCAGAGCCAGTCGGCGCAGGAAGCGGGATAACGCGGCGGCGAGTGCGGCGGGTTCGCCGCGGTGCGCCTCGATGCAGGCATCGAGTTCGCGCAAGACGGCACGTTCGTGACGACGGCGTTTGCGCAATTTG